>CAXGRO010000046.1:0-15931 GCA_964012055.1 uncultured bacterium | reverse complement strand
GCCGGAGCGCGGCGACGGCATTTATATGTGGGACGTGGAGGGCAGGCGCTACATCGATTTTCAGTCGGGGCAGCTCTGTGTTAGCCTGGGGCATTCGCACCCCGGATATGTGGAGGCGCTGTGCGAGCAGGCGCACAAGATCATGCAGACCGGCAGTGCGCTGGTGGCGCCCTCGGAGGTGTTGTTGGCCAAGAAGATTGCCGAAGTGGCGCCCGACCCGTTGCAAAAATCGTTTTTCGCCTGCACCGGGTCGGAGTCAAACGAAATGGCCTTGCGCCTGGTGCGCAAGTACACCGGCCGCTTTGAGGTGATTGCCCTGCAGCGCGGGTACCACGGCCAGACCTACGGCAGCGCTTCCATAACGGGGCGCGGCGGCATGTTGCGCGAGGGCTACGGGCCCATGCCCACCGGTGTTTCGTTTATTCCCACGCCGTACACCTACCGCTGTCAGTTCTGCTGCGACGAGGGGTGTTGCAACCTGGGTTGCGCCGAAGCGGCGGAGATGGTGATCGACTCCTCCACCTCGGGCAAGCCGGCGGCGTTTTTCTTTGAGCCGCTGATGAGCGCCGGCGGGCAAATTGTGCCGTCGGTGGAGTGGATGCAAACCATGGCGCAAATCTGCCGCGAGCGCGACATCCTGATGGTGGCGGACGAAGCGCTCACCTGCTTTGGGCGCACCGGCAAGTGGTTTGCCTTTGAGCACTTTGGCGTGGTGCCCGACATCGTCACCTGTTCCAAGGGATTGGGTGGGGCGGTGCCGCTGTGCGCCGTGTTGACCAGCGCCCAGATTGCCGATGGGGCGGTGGAAAAGGGTTTCGTGCCGTTTTCCTCGCACGCCGGCGATCCGCTGTTGTGCGCCGCCAGTTTGGCCAACCTGGAAATCATCGAGCGCGAAGACCTAGTGGAAAACGCGCGGGCGGTGGGCGAGTACTTCATGCAGAAGTTGCGGCCGCTAGAGGAGAAATACGAAATTGTCGCCGAAGCGCGCGGTTTGGGGCTGTGTTTGGGCCTGGAACTGGTCAAAGACAAAAAGAGCCGCACTGCCAACGTGGACGCGGCGCTAAGCGTGTGCGAATACTGCTATGAGAACGGCCTATGGCTGCACTCCTACGCTGCCAAGCGCACCGACGACCCCATCGAGCAACGTTTTATGGAACTGTCAGGATCACACGTCTTGCGTTTTATGCCCCCCATCACAGTGACCACCAAACAGATCGACGAGGCCATGGAGATTATTGAAGGTGGTGTGCAAGTGGCGGATAGGCAGAACAAGGTAAACTGAGAGTCGGGACAAACGGACGCTGGGCGAGATACCACACCTCAAACCGCGTTACAACGCCCACGTTAGTTTTTTTCTATTTGATCCAAAGTTACCGATAAACCGCCTGTAACATAGCTCGTATATAGCCAATGGCGAATCCCCTGGCCGCCCAGTGCGTATTCTGGTGCGGTATCCCGGGGATGTGGTCGAGCATGAACGGGCCTTCAAAGCCGACCTCCCGATAGACCTGCATGGCCGCGTACATATCCATGTCGCCTTCGTCGAGGAAAACCTCCTGGAAGTGATCGGGGATGCCGCGAATGTTGCGGAAGTGGACGGTGCCGATCTTGCCCAGCGCCGCGATGCGGCGGATGGCGGCGGGTATGTCTTCGCCCATTTCGGCGACGCAGCCCTGGCAAAACAGCATGGCGTTGGCGGGGCTGGGGGCGATGTTGAACATGCGCTCAAAATCGTTCAGGCTCGACAATACGCGGGCGGCGCCGCCCAGCGCTTCGGGGCGCGGCGGGTCGTCCGGGTGCATGGTGAGCAGCACGCCGGATTCTTCGGCCGTTGGCACGATACGCTCGAGAAAATGGCGCAGATTGTCCCTGAGGTCGGCTTCGGAAATAGCGTGGCCGGGGTGGTCCTGCGGGTTGTTTTTGAACTCCTCGTAATTAAACGTGCTGTAGCGGGCGCCGCCGCGCCCGGTGGTGGCTTCGGTGCGAAAATTGCCGATGCCCCTAAAATTGTAACACAGGGTAGGCACGCCGGCGGCGCCCATGCTGCGGATGAGGGCGCACCAGCCCTCGATGTGCTCGTCGCGGCCGGCTTTGCCCAGGGTGATTTCCGGCGCTGGCCGCAGGCCCACGTTGTTGAATTTCATGCCGTGCGATTCCACCTGCCGGCGCACGTCGCGCCACAATTGGGTGGTGTCGTCGCCGGGTTTGGGGGGCGGCGGGTGCATGATGGCCAGGTAGTCGACGCCCATGGCTTTGGTGGTGGCCAGGTTTTCGTCGCTGAGGCCGTCGAGGGAAGTGTGGTCTTGAATAATCATAGGGGTCTCCGGGTGTGGGGGATCGATTGGGCGAAGCCCAGCTGGCGACAAAGGTATCGATGTTAAAATTTTCGGGCAAGTCGTATAAACGGCGGTGCGACGGGCCGGGGATTTGCAGGCCGTTGGTGGACGATGGAGTAGCCCCGGTCGGTGAATTGTTGGAGGTCTACGTTGATCATTTTGGTCGTTCTTTCGTTTGTGTTGGTATAAGGACGGTGGGTTAGGGGCGGTCCAGGTAAACCCGGTTTACTTCTATTGTTTTTTCTCGCCCTTTCGTGGCTTAATTAACTTACCCCAAAATTTATCGTAAGGGTGGATGGCGTCGGTTGTACCGCTGTGGTCGACCACCGCGTTGTTATCGTTGTACCAGCGAAAGATGCCGCCTTGCAAATTGGTCAACGAGAGGGCGCCGGTGGGCGCATTTTGTTTTTGCAGGCGCTCGATAAAAATGGAACTGCGGTAGCCGACGGAGCAGTAGAACACCACTTTCTTGTTTTGGATTAGGGAACCGTAGTCTTTGATAAAACGGGCGGCATCCATGTTGGGGTCTAGGCGAATGGCCGAGCGGATGTGGCTCGTTTTGTATTCGTCGGGTTGGCGCGTGTCAAAGAGTACGGTGCTATTGCTGTCTTTGGAAGCCAGGGTTGTTTTGAGGGCGTCAAAGGTGATGTTGGCGACGGGATGGGCGGTCGCCACGGTTTTTTCAACCAGGGCGAGCGCTGGTTGCGCCAAGAGGCGCAGCGGGGTGAATAAGAGAGCTAAGACAAACCAATATGCGATTTTAGAAGTCATGGGAGGTATCAGATTGAGATCCACTTAAAATAGGTTAGAACCTCTAGGTTACTATTCCCGACTCGCATTGTCCAGCATGCAGTCGTCTAAAATCTCCATTCGAGCACGGATAGAGATTTTTTTTGCCAGCGTGAGAAATATGACCACACCATTCGATAACACTTGGTAGCAAAAGTAGATCAATGCCGCATTTCATCTCTGGCCAAGGTGAATTTCGGCAAGGTCTACCAAATCTGCGGTTTTCATGAGCCGCATACAACCTTATTCCTCAAGGAGGTAGACATCATGAATAAAATAACTTCCATTTTGCTGTTCAGTCTGGTCGCCGGACTGATGGGCTGGGCCGATCCGGCGCGGGCCACGGCCATTAAGATTTGCGTGGATTGTCCGGTTGGGGCGCCCAATTTTCCCATTACGGCCGGGCACGCCTTTGTGCAGATGATTCCCATGAACAACGCTCAGGTGGGCAACCCCAATCTGGTGTACAGATTTTATCCGGCGGGCAAGAACGTTTTTGGCGGGGCGGGGAAAATTCGCAACGACAAGAACCGCCCCTGGGACATGTGCATCACCTACCAGTTAATTGCCCCCGCATGACGATCGTCAGCGCAATGATGGCCCTCATCCATACGACACTGCTTGTATTGGCAGTCGCTGAGTTCTCGAAACAAATAAACGGAGCCGTCGCGCGTGCAAAATAGAGCCACTTTGAGCTGAAGAATAACGTCTGGATAGGACGCCTGTCAACGGATCGGGCGCTAGCCCGATCTGTTCAGTTTTTTGTCTGCGTAGTTTTCCCCCTTTCTTTTTGTTTTTTGCTCTTTTTCGATCGATGACTTTCTCCCTGCATTTCGACGATATGGACGCGGTGGGTGAGTCTATCCAACAACGCCCCGGTCAATCACTCATCACCGAAAATCTGTGGCCATTCACTAAAGGGTAGATTTGTGGTCACGATCAGCGAGGTGTGTTCGTAACAGTGGAAGAAAAAGCCAAACAGGTTTTCGGCTGCGCCCTGTCCCAAGGGGACATAGCCCAATTCATCGACGATGATCACATCGCGTTTGTCGATGGCGCGTTCGAGTTTCTGTGGGTGCCGGAATAACTTGGAAGAGGGCGTTTGAATTTCCTCTACTTACCGGGCCGCTCGTGAGAGGCGTGTCGTGGATCTCGAGCCCGTGTGGGAACGTCTCGGGCAGACCGTGGCTCCGGATCCCGGGAAGGGCGGATGATGACGGGGGATCGCCTATTCGGCTGTCGCAAGCATAACATCTCCACTCCAAAGTGACCTTCCACCGCTGGAAAAAGAAATACGGCGCCCTGGAAACGGCCTCGCCGCGCAGCTTTAGTTTTACGGGCGTCGAAAACGCCGGGCACAGCGACCCTTTGGCGCTGGCCAATTTTATGGAACTCGACACCCACATCGACACGCTGGATGCGTATTCGGTGCACAGCGCCGACGCGTTTGAAATTGGCGTTGCGGGGTTGGACGCCGCCGGGGCGTTGATTTCGGTCGACTGGGGCGACGGGACTGCGTTTGACGCGCAGGCCAATCAGTTTTCGCACCGCTACGAAGCGCCGGGGGCTTACCTGGTTTCGGTGCTGGTGGTCGACCAGGGCGCCGTGCAGCGTTATTCGCTGATTTCCATTGTGTCCGAAGAGGAAGAGACGTAGGCGGCGGAGATTTTTGTGGAGCCGTTTCCCACCGCCGTGGGAATAAACCCGCACTTTGGCGATGCGCCCATAGCGCAGATTGACAACGATGTTGCGGTGCCCAACCAGGTCGTTCCCGCGAGCTGGGGGCGCGTAAAAAATCAGCTGAAGTAAGGCGGCGGCAAGCGGCGGCGGACCATTGCCGCCGCTTTGCAGAGTGGTCTAATCTTGCCAAACGGCGTTGACCCGCCTTGGCGGGGTTAGACTACTTTGCACGTCAGGCCGCCGTCCACCACCAATTGTGTCCCGGTGATATACTTGGCTTCGTCGGAGGCCAGAAAGAGGGCGGCGTAGGCAACGTCCCAGGCGTCGCCCATCTTTTTCATGGGGCATTGCTGGTTGCGCACTTCGATCATTTTGTCGACGTCGCCGTCGCCGTAGGCATCTTTGAGGGGTTCGACGATCATGGGGGTATTCATCAGGCCGGGCAGAATGGCGTTGGCGCGTATGTTTTTTTCGGCGTATTGCAGAGCGACGGTTTGGGTGAACTGGATGATGGCCGCCTTGGTGGTGCTGTAGGAAATGTAGGGCACGCCGAGGTAGCGGATGCCGACGATGGAGGAAATGTTGACGATGGCGCCGCCGCCCTGGCGCTCCATGTGCGGCAAAACCGATTTACAGGTGAGGAACATGCTTTTGAGGTTGACGTCGCACACGCGGTCCCAGCTTTCTTCGCTGGTTTCCACCGGGCCGCCTAGTTCGACGATGCCCACGTTGTTGTGCAGAATGTCGATGCGGCCGTAGGTGTCGAGGCAGTGCGCCACCATGGCTTCAACCTGGTCGGCGCGGGTCACGTCGGTCTGGCGCACGGTACAGTGGTCGCCTTCTTCTTTTATAATGGCACCGGTTTCGGATACTGCTTCAAGGTTGACGTCGACGGCAAATACGCGCGCCCCTTGGCGCGCAAAAAGTGCGGCGGTCGCCTTGCCGTTGCCCCAGCCCGGCCCCGAGGAGCCGGCGCCGGTGACGATGGCCACTTTGTCTTTTAAACGTTCCCCCATGATTTTTTCCTTTTTCTCGATTCTTTAAATTGGCCCGACATTGCGTTGAATATAGAACAGTTTCCGTGCGAATGCATTTGGGCGCCGCCAATAATATAACGCTGCCGACGGCGGTTTACATTGGACTGGATGGAACCGGCTTGGAGTGCTTATAAGGCCTGGGCAATTTGGATGCGCAGACCGTCCGGATCGCTCAGGGTGAAAGCGCGCTGTGGCATGTGCGGCAAGGGCGAGCAGTCGGCGGGTGGTCCGTCGAGCGCGTCGCCGTTGTCCTGTAAAGTTTGAAAGGCCCGGTCGATGTCGTCGGTCGAAAAACCCAATTGCCGAATAGCGCCCGGTGCGACGGCATCGGAAGTGTCGTAGATCGCCAGTTCGATGTCGGTGCCGCCCACGGCAAAGGCACTCTGGGCAAAGTCGGCAACGACCGGCTGGCCGGGTTCGCGGGTGATGCTGTGGAAAAACTCTTCCAAACCCAATTGCCGGGTGTAGAAGTCGCGGGTGCGGGCAAAATCTGAGCAGTAGGTGGAGACGTGATCAAAGCCGCCAAAGAGATTAGAAGAACTGGACGCGGCAGCCATGCGGCGTTTGGCGTCCTTGCGCCCTTGGAGGTGGGGCCGCGGGTCGATGGTCTCGGACAATTGGATGTGAAAGCCGTTGGGGTCTTCTATAGTCGCCAGCGCCCGCTGCATATTTCTGTGGCCGATGGGGGTGGCGGCGGGTTCACTGACAAACGGGATGTTTTTTTCTTTGAGCGCGGCATGAGATTGCGTCAGGTCGTCGACGTATAGAGCAAAGTGGTCGACAATGGGGCGCGATGAGGGCAGGGGATCGGCGCCATCGGCGGCTGGATCTGGGCGCAGTTCCAGCACCGACGGACCTATCTGAAACAGGCAAACGTCCGTTTTCTCGCGGCTGCCCAATTCCACTAGACCGAGTCGGTCGCCGTAGAACATTCGGCAGGTGCTCAGGTCACTTACTGCCATGATTATGTGCCCTAGTTCGTCGAGCATTATTAATTCTCCTCTATTTAGCAATACTGTGGACACTTTTTCGATTTTGAGCGGATTTTTGTAAGGTTTAAATTTGTAAGTGATTATTTATAAACAATTTACAAGTTTAAATATCTATTTGTCTAAGCCGTTATTTATCAATGGCTCACAAAAAGTGTCCACAGTATTGTTTAGGACAAATAGATGTAAAAAGTGCAAATAAGCGGCACCTTTTTGTTTTTACGTCTACTGATATCAGATGATTTTGGTTATCATATTTATTGTTGAACACTGAGATCGTCAACTTTTTATTTGGTCTGCAATCGACAAAGGCCAATTAGAGTTCTTGTGCAGATATGGCACGTGTATTAATAGTAGACGACGATGAAGTGGTGTGCGGAATTGTGACAAAAATGCTGGAACGGCTGGGCCATAACGTGGCCGCTTTTGCCGATCCGGCGCTGGCCTTGCCGGTTGTTGACGCCGAAGCGTTTGAGCTAATTATAACCGATCTGTACATGCCCACCAGTGGGGAGGCCTTTATACGGATGCTGCGCGGCCGGGGCGTCCAGACGCCTATTTTGGTTATGAGCGGCCATCTTACTGAAGAAAAAGCCCAATATCTCCTTTCGCTCAATGTCCAAGATTTTATTGGAAAGCCATTTGGTTTATCTGAACTTGTAGAAAAGGTGCGGCCCTTAATTTAACTTCGTCCGCTTCCTGCCGATATGTCTTAAGGTAAGACAAAGATATAGCACTGCGCATGGAGGAGGCGGATGTCGGTAGCTGATATCAATGTAGGAGATCAGGTGATGTATACCGATCCGGATCAAGTCGAATGGGGCCCCTGGAAAGTGGTTGCCATTGGCAACGGCAAAATTACCGTTTTGGTCGATGGGCAATTACATCAAGAAGTCGGGCGCGATCGCCTGCAAAAGATTAAACATAGTGCAGAGCCCACTGGTGGAGAAGGCGCAATGTAAAGCAGGGGCAAAGCGCCGCTAAGAAATTGAGTTGGAACGCAAGCAGGGAGCTGGCCGATGGCTTCCATCTTTTGCGACTGGCGGATGCGCTCCTGTCCCTCCTTGATTTCGCGGTAGAGGCGGGCGTGTTCCAGGGCTATGGCCACTTCGTTGAGCAGGGGTTGCATGGCCTCAATGCGGGTTAAGAGTTCCTCTTTGCGCTCCAGTACGCTGCCCGTGGCCAGCACCGCCAAAAGCGGTCTTCCCGCTTTACCGGAATAAAGTAGGAGATGCGTCCTCGCCTGGCCGCCGGGTTGTCGATGCGTTTGTCAAAACGCTCGTCCCATTCCTCAATGACGCGCATGTTTCCGCTGCGGGCGACTTCTGCGGTGATGTTGGTGTCGTCCAGGTCGTATTTGATGCCCACCTCGCCGCCGCCTAATTTTTCTACGGGACGGCCATCTTGCATGCGGTAGCGGTGGTTGCGCACCACTTCCACCTGGTGCCGCTGGTGGTCCACCAGGGCGATCATCAGCGTTTCAAAAATGCCGGCGGCGACGATATTGTAATATAGATTATCTAAAATTTTGTTCAGGTATAGTGACGATAGGGTGGTTTCGCCGATTTCCTGGAGCGCGTGCAGGAAGCGATCTTTTTCTTCTAGCTCGGCGTTGCGCCTTTGTAAATCTTCGGTGCGCTGGGTCCGGTCGATGGTCAGGGTGGTCTGGTCGGCCATGCGCTCGAGGAATTTCATGTCGTCGTCGCCAAATGGGCGCTGGCTGCCACTGACCGACAGAGTGCCAATTATCCGGTCGTTGAGGTGGAGAGGTACGGTTGCGCCGCCGCTCCAGGCGCGCTGGGGCGACTCCAGAGCTTCTTCGTACAATTTGCGCGTTACGGTGTTGCATGTCGTCTTGTATGACGTCGTGGTCGCTGTGGGCGATATAGGGTTTGCCGGTGGCAAAGACGTGGCCCGACATGCTTTCGCCGGGTTGCAGGCGCAGTTGGCGGAAGGTGTCCCAGCTAAAGCCCACCTGGGCCTGGGGGGGTGTATCAAGGCGTTTTCTTCTTCGCCAAAGAGGAAGATGATTACCCTTTCTGCCTCCAGCAGTCGGGCCACATGGTTGACCACGGTTTGAAAGACTTCGTCTAGGCTGTGGGTACCGGTTACTACGGCGATGGCGGCGGCCAGCACGTCGGTGCGCTGGATTTGCGCTTCGAGGTAGTGCAAGTCCCGCATGCGCTGGATGCCTTCCGAGAGGATGCCGGCCATGTCGCGCAGAATGTCCAATCTGCGACGGAAAAAGCCTCGGCCTCGAGGCTGCTGACGGCCATGGTGCCGTAGGTGAACGGCAAATCGACTACCGAACGCGCCAGGCCTTTTAGATAGGCGGACTCGCCGAAGTGGTCTTCGCGCTGCAAATCGCGCCGGTAAACAACATCTCCGCTTTGCCAAAAGCGCAATATATTGGCGGTAGGTTGGTCTTCTTTGATGGCTATCTCGTGCAATTCGCCGGCGCGGTTGAGTGTGTAAGCCGTGATTTTGGGCGGAGAGGTTTCTACCTCGATCATATTGTAGTGGAAGGGGATGTCCAGGGTGCGCAACTGGCGATACATGCACTGGAGTACCTGGACCAAGTCTTGGCTGCCCTGCATGCGCCAGATGGCTTCGCGCATTTCCATGCGCGCCTGGCGCTGGGCGTCAAAGGAGTAGGCGATGTCGTTGCGTTTTTCCAACATGTGCTGGTCGTTTGCTAATGGAAGGAAATGTATCCCAGTTTGATCAAGATGAGCGCTGCGATGCACAGCCCCATAAACAGTCCCCAGGCCAGCAGGGAGGTGAGCCAGATGGTCATGCCGCGCTTAATTTTGCGCTGGGCACGTTCCCTCAGTTGGCGGTGGCGCTGGTCGGTGGAACTTAAAAAACCGCGAAAATTTACCCGCCTTATGAGCTGGCCCCGTTTTTTATTAGGGGAAGAATGCCGGGACATGATCTCTCTACTGACGCCGTATTAGAAACTTCCGAAATAGGGGAATTCGCCGCTCTTCACAAGCAAAGGTTTTACGGCGGTTCGGCGATATTGGCCACCAGACGCATGGTGGCAATAAAGCGCAAATCCAGAGGATCTGGTATGCGCAGGAAGAACGCTTCACTGGCTTCCAGCGTTTGACCGGCGGCCAGGTGCAAGGGCTGTTCAAGGGGGCGAAAGAGGTCGACCAGGAAGGTGTCTTCGTCGAAGAAGTGCAGTTCGTAGCGCAGTTGCAGGTTGCGGTTGGAGAGGTTGTGGAAGGCGATGTAGAAGCGGCCGTCGATTTCCACCTGGTCGGGCACGGTAAAGTCGTAAAGGCCCAGGTCCCAATGGATGCTGTCGACTCGTACGGTTTGTTCGAGTCCGGGGGGGAAGCGCAGGTCTATTTCGCTTTTGCGCGTTAGGTCTTTGGGGCCGGAGGGGGAAGAGGAACTACAGGCGGTGAAGAGATGGGCGAGGACGAATAGGAAGATGGAGGTGTGAGTGGTTTGCATTGGATAGAATGTGTGGGGGGTGGAGGTCTTATTCTTGTTAGTTTTGGTTGGCGTTGGCTTGGTAGTTCCAGGGGGGCGGTCGCAAGCAAACACCAATCACTATTTATCCACGCTAACATAAAAATATAATACGTCTTTGATGTCGACGCCCTCGATTAGCGACAGTTCCTCGGGATGTTGCAGACTTGATGGCAACCAGATGACAGTTTAGTATTGGGTAGGCCAGATACAAGCTAGAGAATTTGCAGTGTAAGGAATATGAATCTTATACAGCAGCAGATAGCATACTATAGGGCGTGGGCCGGCGAGTACGACGAGTGGTTTTTGCGGCAGGGACGTTTTGATCACGGGGTCGAGTTGAACCAGAAGTGGTTTGACCAGGCCGAGGCGTTGCGGCGGGCCCTGGGCGAGTTTGCGCTGCAAGGCAGGGTGCTGGAACTGGCTTGTGGGACGGGCTTGTGGACCGGGGAGTTGGCGCGCTATGCCGAGCGGGTGGTGGCGGTGGACGCGGCGCCGGAAGTGCTAGAAATCAACCGCCAGCGACTGTAGTCGGAGCGGGTCGAATATGTGGAAGTCGATCTATTTAACTGGCGGCCCGCAGAGCGCTACGACGTGGTCTACTTTAGCTTTTGGCTTTCGCACGTGCCGCCCGAGCGCTTTGTGGAGTTTTGGGAGATGGTGAAAGGGGCGCTGGCGCCGGGGGGCGGGTGTTTTTTGTCGACTCGCTCTACGACCGCACGACGACGGCAAAAAATCACGCGGTCAAAGGGCGCGACGCCGTCACGCAGACGCGCAAACTCAACGACGGTCGCACGTACGAGATCGTCAAAATTTATTACGAGCCGGCAGTGTTGCAGGGAGAGTTAAAAGAATTGGGGTGGGATGTGCAAGTGCGCACGACGGGTAATTACTTCCTCTACGGTGCCGGCGGTTTACAGGAGGGAGAACGTGGCTGAACAGTCTTTTATTGGCATGTTGTACACCTACCCGTGGGACCTGGCCGACGAAGGCCTGGACGTATCGCTGGGGCGCATTGCTGAATTGACCGGGTGTCAGGAGGTGTTGTTGACGCCGTGCTACCATCGCTCGGAGTATTTTTTGCCGCACAACCCGCGGCGGCCCATCTGTTTTGGCGAGAACGGGGCGATTTATTTTGCACCGCAGTTGGAGCGCTATGCCCACACCCGCATTCAGCCGCGCGTTAGCCGCGAAGTGACCGACGCGGGGTACTTTGACCGCATGGTTGAAGAAATCGACAAGCGCGGCATGAAGTTCTCGGCGTGGATGGTCTACACCTATCAAAATTACCTGACCGAAAAATACCCGGAATTCGCCAAACACGATTGTTTTGGCACGCCCTACATGGGGCAGTTGAGCACGGCGCCGGCGGACGTGGAAGCGTATTTTCTGGCGCTGACCGGCGAGGTGATGGAGCGCTACCGGCCTGAGGCGGTGTGGGTGGAATCGCTCATGCGGCGCGGCTTTCCCGCCCCGGGCAAACGCCGGGGCGAAATTCCGCCGCGCTGCGCCTTCTTGCTGGCCCTGTGTTTTAACCCGGCGTCTGTTCAAAAAGCCAACGAGGCGGGCATGGACGGCGAAGCCTTTCGCCGCGAAGTGGCCGAGTGGGTGATGTCGCGCTTGGCGCCCATCCCTCGGGGCGAGGCCGAGCCGGTTGAGGCCGAGTGGATCGATTCCGCTTTTGACGGGCGGTTGGCGCAATACCTAGAGGTCAGCTGCCGGACGACCACGGCGTTGTGGCTGGCGGTAGCCGACGTCATTCAGCAAGGGGGGGCTAAGATTCTCACCAACCTGGCCGACAGCGAGCGGGCGCGACTCAACGATTTGGGCCCGGAGATCAACGGTCGCATCGACCGGGCCAGTCAATCTCCGGCGGACGGCGATTTGGCCGATCAGGTTAAACAGTGGAAGGCGCAAATGGCCGAGGGCGGCCAGGTGTTTGTGCCCACTAGCAAAGTGGGCAGCGAGGCGGCCCCGCTGATCGAAGAAATTCAGACCTTGGCCGCCGCCGGCGTGGGGGGCGCCACATTTTACAATTACGGTTTGCTCTACGAAGAACAACTGCGCTTTATTGGCCAAGCCCTGCGCTCGCTATACTGAAAAATTCCACACCCTCAACGCCGTCTTGCCAAAAATCCAGGCGCGGTCTGCGTCGCTGAGGTCGGCAAAGTATTCCATGGGATAGCGCAGCGAATGTTCGTAGCCCTCGCGCGAGCTGACGGGCGGGTAATCGCTGCCCCACATGACGCGCTGCGGCCCAAAGGCCTCCACGGCGCGACGCGCCAGCGGCGGCACGGCGGCAAAGGGATAGGGCAGGGGGCAAAATTCGCCAAAGCCGGGCAGTTTGATGCTGAGGTTGGGGTGGCGCGCCAGGGCCAACACCTGCTCAAATTCGGCGTACGGCGGCTGGGTGTCGGTGTTGACCCCGGCCAGGTGTTCGATGACAATTTGCAAATTGGGAAAGGTGTCGACCACTTCGGCAAATTGGGGGCTGAGCAGGGCGTCTGGTGTGCAGGGGGCGCTGACCACCAGATCGAGTTCGGTGGCGGTGCGCCACTGCGCCAGCGGGTCGGCGGTTTGGGCGCGGGCCGTGGCCTCCAGGCGAATGCCCACAATGCCCTGAGCGGCCCAGTGGCGCATGCGGGTGCCGTCGTCGTCGGGTTCCACAATCATGTTGCAAGCGGCTGGGGTATTTATGCAGACATTCGACGTGGTATCTGTTGTCGCTCTGGCCGACGTGCTGGATGAGCACGGCGCGCTCGACGCCGGATTTTTCCATGTGGTAGAGCAGCGAGTCGATGGGTTCGTATTTGTCTAGTCCGGTGTGGCAGTGGGTGTCGACCAGGGTCATTGCAGGGTGCTCCGTATTTTTTTGAGGCGGCAGAGGAAAAAACCTCCCATCGCGCCGTCGGGTAAGATCCGCGCTGCGCGGTGCAGTTGGGGGCTCATTTTTTTATTTTGCCATTCGACCAGTCCCGGCTGGACGTTGTCGAAGGGCACATCTATTTCTTCCACATCTAGCGCATCCGGGAATTTATCCAGAATGTAGTTTATCATCAACTCGTTTTCTTCCGGGGCAAAGGTGCAGGTGGAGTAGACCAGGGTTCCCTCCGGTTTGAGGCATTGCACGGCCGAGAACAGCAGGCGTTTTTGTTTGCGCTGCATTTCACGGATTTTTTTTTCGCTCCAATAGGCATAGGTCGAAGGCTGGTGGGTGTTGAACTGGCCCTCCGAGGTGCAGGGCGCATCTAACAATACCCGGTCGAACATTTCTGGACATTGTTTCCATACTTTGGTGCCGTCTTTGAGATAGGTCTGCACGTTGGTGGCGCCGTGGGTTTTGAGGTTGGCTTTGAGGCGGAAGAAGCGGGAGCGGACGGATTCGACGGCGGATATTTTTCCCTGGTTGTTCATGATGCCGGCCAGCTGAATGGTTTTGCTGCCCGGGGCGGCGGCCAGATCGAGGATCCACTCATCGGTTTGCG
This sequence comes from uncultured bacterium, assembly GCA_964012055.1. Classification (GTDB taxonomy): domain Bacteria; phylum Latescibacterota; class UBA2968; order UBA8231; family UBA8231; genus CAXGRO01. The sequence continues at coordinate 2,132 of CAXGRO010000046.1, read as the reverse complement.
GGTTGAGGATTAGGGGTGGTACCATGCTGGAGGGGTTTTGTATGTAGAGGTGGCCGTGGCGGCAGGCGTCGCTTTGGGTTAGGGCGCGGCGCTGGTGGGGGGGGAGGGTGAAGGCGTCGGTTTTCCAGGGTAGGGGAGTGGGGGTGAAGTGGGTGGTGGTTAGTTCGTTTTGTAGGTCTGCGGTGGTTGTTTTTAGGGTGTTGGTGCGGAAGGTGGTTGTGGGTTGGCTATGGAATGTTTGTAGGCATTGTTTGTAGGTGTTGGGGGGGAGGATGAGTTGTAGGCGGGTGAGGAAGGCGGCTGGGAGGGTTTTGGTTTGGGTTTGGGTGGGCATTGTTGGAGGGGTGGTGGTATGGGGACGGTCAGGTAGGGGGTGGTCCCTCGCTCATGACGCTCAATTCTAAGAAGCCTTTTTAAAATTCATTTTTCGATTCAAATCGCCATGATGTATTTGTTACTTAAGCGCCTGGCCTAAAATATCAGGTCTGATAAGGGGAAGGAATGGAGGGTCACTTCCCAAGTCGGATCCGATATATCATATAATATATACGATATATCGGATCCGAACATTTTAGGGTTAGTCCCTACTCTCTTTAGATGTCTTTCAAAGAGCTTTCTTTCTTCTTAAAATGTCCTTTGGATCCCTTTTTTCAATACTGTGGACACTTTTTCGATTTTGAGCGGATTTTTGTAAGGTTGAAATTCGTAAGTGATTATTTGTCAACAAGTTACAAATTTCAATATCTATTTGTCTAAGCCGCTATTTATCAATGACTTACAAAAAGTGTCCACAGTATTGCAATAAACAACCGGCCCGAATCCTGCACCTCAGCCTGGATCTCTGTTTCGCCTTGAAGCAAAATAAAATCGCCCACCTCAAGTCCCAACTCACCTACCGATATTTGGCCGTCTAAAAGAAAAGTGCCGGCCGTATAGCCATCAGTTAAATCGATGGATTTAAATCGACCTGGCGCACCAGCACCGGCGTATCCAGTTCAAACGGCGAATCCTCGCCGATAATCGTTTTGGTGGCCACGCCGTTGTTTTCCTGCACCGGGAAGGCGGCGGCCGAATAGTCGTCGTAGGTGGCCTCTTTTTGCATGCTCTGGCGCAGGTTGGGGTCGAACCAGATCTGGAACATGGCGCCGCCGGCGCTGAGCTTGATCTACTTTTGTTGTTTGCTGTCGTAGTGTTCAATGCTGCCGTTGACGACAAAGGAGCAGATCTCAAAGCCGCGGTGCGGGTGCTCGGCGATGAGGTCGCCTTCGTCGCTCCAGGCGTGGGCCCAGTAGAACAGGGTGGAAAACGATCTGAGTAACGAGCCCTCCTGGGGGAAGGCGACGGGTTTGCGCTCGAGGATGCGGTTGTTGTCAAAAGCGCCCGGGGTCTGTTGGTGCGATTTAATTAATTGGATAGACATGTCAATAGCTCCTAATGCTTTAATGTTAAACGATTGGGGTAAAAAAATTGCGCACTACTCTTCCAGGCCCACTTTGCGACAGAGTTGGCCCAAGGTGTCCTGCTCCGCGGCAGTAAGACAGGCCATTTCAGCGACGATGTCGTCGACGTGGCGCGGGAAAATTTCTTCGATGAGCCGGCGTCCATCGGCCGTCAGGTGCAGGGTTACTACCCGACGGTCATGCGCTTCGCGCTGGCGCTGAACCAGGCCGCGTTTTTCGAGATTGTCGATAACCATAGTGACATTGCCGCTGCTCTTTAGCAGCTTATTGCCCAATTGGCGCTGCGACATGGGACCCAGATGCAAGAGTGCTTCGAGACTACCAAATTGGCTGATGGTCAATTGGTCGTCGCGCAGTTCCTGGGCCAGCCGTGCGGCTACGGATTCGGCGGCGCGCAGCAGTTTTATATAGGCGTCAAGCGCTCGCTTTTCTTGGTCTGTTCCCTGGTAGTGAGTGGCCATTATTCTTATTTAATGTCGAATGCCTTAATATTAAATTATTCGGCCTATTTTGTCAAGTCCAACAGATAGGCTCTATCTATATAATAAATATGTCTTTATTTAACAAATTACGTGATGTGTGACTTTTTTAGGAATGGCGATCCCTCACCTATCTCTTTTTGTGCGACCAAAAGAGATAGGACGATATCAGGAGGGATCACCATCATGTATA
>CAXGRO010000045.1:0-16216 GCA_964012055.1 uncultured bacterium | reverse complement strand
ATCCCCCCCACAAAGCGCCGCCGGCAAACCGCCCCACCGACCTACGTTGTCCTGTCTACGTTTCGCTCCCTGTTCTGAGTAGTTTAAATCCCCCATATAATAGGGATTTCTCCCCCTTGCATAAACCCCGCAGTTACTATCAACAAAACGTCGACCTAGCGTGGCTCAGGGGGTGGTCCCGGCGCCGCTTTGTGGGGGAGATGCCCGGGGGCAGGGCGGCCGACCCTTACATCGCCCACGCCCCATCCGCAGCATTCACGTTCTTTATTGAAAGCCCGCGCCAGTACTACATAACTGCGAAAGGCCGCCCGGGACTCACAAAGCGGCAGAAGGACCACCCCCTAAGCCACGCCCCAAGCCAACGCCCTCTTGCTATCCCGCCCCAAAATTAGTACCAATTAAACCAAAACAAAACACCCAATATCTTAAACAATACTGTGGATACTTTTTGTAAGCCATTGACAAATAACGGCTTAGGCAAATATATATTGAAATTTGTAATTTACTAATAAATAATCACTTACGAATTTCAACCTTACAAAAATCCGCTCAAAATCGAAAAAGTGTCCACAGTATTGTTAAAAGGAGTCGAAAACAAAATGGCCAAACTCAAAGTAGGCATGATCGGCGGCGGCGGCCCCGGCAATTTCTTCGGCGGCGTCCACAAACGCGCCATCTCCCTCGACGCCACCCGCGAACTCGTCGCCGGCGCCCTGCGCAGCAAACCGCGCCAGTCCCTCAACGCCGCCAAAGAACTCGGCATCAAGGGCTACCCCGACTACCAGTCCATGCTCGACGCCTACAGCAAAGGCGATCTCGAACTCGATTACGTCACCATCGTCACCCCCAACAACGCCCACTACGCTCCGGCCAAGGCCTTTCTCCAGGCCGGCATCCCCGTGCTCTGCGAAAAACCCATCACCATGACCATAGACGAGGCGCGCGATCTGGCCCGCATCGTCAAGCGCAAAAAAGTGCCTTTTGCGCTGGCCCACACCTACACCGGCTTCCCGCTGATGATGCTGGCCAAGGAGTTCATCAACCAGGGCAAAATCGGTGAGGTCCGCAAAATTGAAGCCTGGTACAATCAGGGCTGGCTCGCCACGCCGCTGGAAAAGAGTGGCCAGCAGCAGGCCGCCTGGCGCACCGACCCCAAGCGCACCGGCATCTCCAACTGCGGCGGCGACATAGGCACCCACGCCTTTGTGGCGGCCACCTGGACCACCGGCCTGGAAGTCAAACGCGTGTCGGCGCGCCTCAACACCTTTGTCAAAGGCCGCGTCCTCGACGACGACTTCAACGTCGTCGCCGAACTGAGCAACGGCGGCACCGCCCTCATCACCGCCACCCAGATCGCCATCGGCTACAAAAACGACAACGGCTTTCGCATCTTTGGCACCGAAGGCTCGCTGGAGTGGCACCAGGAAGAACCGCACTCGCTGCTGCTGCGCGACGGCAACACCGACCAGACTTTCTGGCACGGCGCCAATTTCGACTACTTTACCGACGCCATCAAACCCTATTTGCGCCTGCCCTTTGGCCACCACGAAGACTTCTTTGAGGCCCTGGCCAATTTGCACCTGAGCATGGAATTTGCCGTCCGCCGCAAGCGCGGCGAGGACGCCCCCGAACCCTTTGACCACCCCGGCGTCGACACCGGCGTGGCCGGCATGCGCTTTGTCAAAGCGGCGGTGGACAGTTCCAAGAAGAAGGGCGCCTGGACTAGAGTCTAATTTGTGTTTAGAAAAAATAGAAGAGCATCGAGATATTTACGCTCGATGCTCTTCTATACAATTGTCCCAATACTCCCTATCGCTCTGACAATGTAACTCACCTCGATATCAACTTATTCCTGAGAGAAAACCCTCATGTCTCTAAGCCAGGAACAAAAAGACCGCTTCTTTGCCGACGGCTACATCGTCGTCAAAAACCTCATCACCCAGGACGAATTAGAGTCATTGCGCAATCACTACGAAGACATCATCCTGGGCCGTGTCCCCAACTTCCCCCAGCACCAGATCTCCCTGCGCGAGGTGGAAGGCCGCGCCGCTTTCGGCCGCGCCGCCCCCAACGCCGAACCCGAAACCCCCACCGCCCACGCCCCCCACCACGACCGCCGCGACACCCAGATCTACCCCAAGGGCGAAGAGCACTACACCGAGCAGCGCCAGGCTCCCATCGCCGACCCCCTCGACGCGGTGCGCAAAGTAAACGTGCCCAGCCGCCACCACCCCGGCTTCGATTCCTTTGTCCGCCACCCCAAAATCGTCGACATCATCGCCGATCTGATGGGCCCCAACATCAAACTCTACTACGACCAGATCTTTGCCAAACCGCCCTACGACCGCGCCAACCGCTTCCACCAGGACTCGGTCTTCTGGTCCTTCTTCGCCTCCAACTTCCAGATTACCTGCCAGCTTTTGCTCGACGACGCCACCGTAGAAAACGGCTGCGTCCGCTTTATCCCCGGCAGTCACAATTTCGGCCTCATCGGCTGGGACCACCTCCCCTACGCCCTCACCGAAGACCTGCTCTCTAAGGAAGTACCCGTCCCCCTAAAAGCCGGCGACGCCACCTTCCACCACAGCCTAACCCTGCACTGCAGCGGCCCCAACACCACCCCCCACCGCCGCCGCGGCTGGTCCCTGCACTACGTCTCCTCCAACACCCGCTACATCGGCTCCCCCGAAGAGAGCCAACGCCTCAGAGAATCCGGCGCCCTCGTCGGCCCAGACCCCGTCAACGGCTGGCCCCTAATCAGAGGCCGCGAATTCCCCCACTGCGTCTAATATTTAAAAGGAGCCTCTCATGCACGTCGGCACCCAACAATTCAACACCTCAGACGAAGACCTAGAATACCTCGCCCGCCACGGCGTCATGAACAAAAACGAAAACTTCATCACCTTCCACCGCGCCTACGGCTGGGACGTCGAAGAACTCAAAGAAAAAAAGGGAAAATGCGCCAAATTCGGCATCGACATGGAAATGGTCGCCCTGCCCATATCGCACCTCAACGTCAACGGCGGCGAAATCCCCAACTATATGAAGGGCAATATGGAAGAAGGCGACAAAGAAATTGAACTGGTCTGCAACATGGTGCGCCAGGTCGCCAAAGCTGGCATACCGGCCATCAAATACTACCTCTGCGCCCTCGAAAACCAGCGCACCGAAAGCCTACCGCTGGGCCGCGGCAACTCCATCTACAGCACCTGGGACCTCGAAAAAGCCGACGCCGACACCCAGCGCTACGACGAGCCCGTCACCGCCGAAACCAACTGGCAGCGCATCACCTACTTCCTCGAGCGCGTCATCCCGGTGGCCACCGAGTGCAAAGTGCGCATGGCCTGCCACCCCTGCGACCCCTGGTTGCCGCCGGGTTATAAGGGCGTCGACCGGGTGATGGGCGGCTTTGACGGTTTTAAACGCTTTATCGAGATCTGCCCCAGCGACTACCACGGCGTCAACCTGTGCCTGGGCTGCATGGCCGAGAGCGTCGAAGACCCGCTCAACGAAGTCCCCGACATCATCCGCTACTTTGGCTCGCGCAATAAAATTTTCCTCTGCCACTTTCGCAACATCATCGGCAAGCGCAATAAATTTCAGGAAGTCTGGCCCGACGAGGGCGTCATGAACATGCACCGCAACATGCAGGCCCTCAAAGAAGTCGGCTACCCCCACATGTGCGTACCCGACCACGCCCCGGGACACAAAGACCCGGAGAGCGGGCGCCAGGGTTTTGCCTATGAATTCGGCTACATCCAGGCGATGATCCAGGCGGTCATGGATGAGTGAGGACTTAGAAGACGCGCTTCTACTGGAACCGGGCACGCTGTGGGATCTGGCGGTTGAGCGCACCCGCCACGGCCTTTCCTGCGGCGCCCTCCAGCCGGTAGAGACGGTGAGCGAGTTTATCGAAGAGGACGGCGTGCGCTTTTTGGTGCGCACGCCGGTCAACCGCGGCCGCCAGCATCACCAAAACAAAGCCAAGAGAACAGCCGACGTAGCTTTCAACCCCTTCCTGCCCTATGACGAAGATCTCTTCGTAAGCGATATTTCCGCCACCCACCTCTGCCTGCTCAACAAGTTCAACGTGCTCGACCACCACCTGCTGGTCGTCACCCGCGCATTTGAAGACCAGGAAGAGGCGCTCAACGCGCGCGATTTCCACGCCTTGAGCGCCTGCATGGCCCAAATTGACGGTCTCGCTTTCTACAATTCCGGGCCCGCAGCCGGCGCCAGTCAGCAGCACAAACACCTGCAATTGGTTCCCCTGCCCGTGGCGCCAAGCGGTCCACCCATTCCCATGCAGCCGGCGCTGCATTTGGACACCCTGGGCGACGGCGTTTCCACTTCGCCGCGCCTGCCTTTTGTCCACGGTTTCGCGCGGCTCGATCCAGACCTGTTTTTTGCGCCGGCGACAGCGGCCGCGGTCATGCTCGGGCGTTACAACGATTTGCTGCAAGCGACGGGTTTATCCATTTGCGCCGGCAAACCCTCCAGCCCTTACAACCTGCTGATCACGCGGCACTGGATGCTGCTGGTACCGCGCACCAGCGGGGTCTTTGATTCCCTACCTGCCAACGGTCTGGGTTTCGCCGGCTCGCTCTTGGCCAAAGATGACCAGAGCATCAAAAAAATAAAAGAGTACGGTCCTATGACCTTATTGAAGAATGTTGCCGTTGCCAGTTAAGATGGAAATCAGCCCTATTAGCTGTCTCTGCCGGGCATGATGGTAGGAATGATTTGGCGGCCGTGTTTGCGGTATACATTGAAGTCGCTGTCGAGCGTCAGGACTTGACTGGATGAATGCAACTCACTCATTCGGACCAGGCAAACATCGGCCAATGACATGGGCACGGATTGATATTTTACGAGTAACTTTTTGACCGGCTGAATGTGTTCTTCCAGATGAAAGGGGATGTGGATTACGCCGCGCTCCAGCAGTTGCATAACCGCATCGCCGCGACCTTTGGTCTCACCTAGTAGAAAACAAGCCTCTGAAATTACGGCCTCACACGTCAATAGTGGAGGAGTGATCTGCCTCCACTGCTGGACGACCCAATCGCCGTAGTCATCTCGACGATTTAAAAACGCAACGAGCGGTCCCGTGTCCAGTAGAACATCCCGTTTCACCGGCCGTACCCTTTCAGATAAAGTTTGTTGTGCGACAAATCTTTTGGTCCCTCTGCGCTACCGGCCAGATCTCTGGCCAGGCTCCAGCACGAATTTTTTCCCGCGGCACCGTTGTTTTCCACTATTTGCTCGAGTGCCGTGCGAACCACGGCCGACTTGCTCTCCCCCCATTGGTCAGCCAGGGCGGCTAGTTTTGTGTCCAATTCCTCGGGCACTTTAACGGTTAGAGTTTTCATTGTGTTCTCCAGATGTGGTATTATATTTCTGTCAAAACAGTAATACCTGTTAATTACTATGTCAAATAGATTCTTCTGCTAGATGGAGACACCCCCTTGTTACCCGATCTCTGCGGAAAGAGGATAATCAAGTGAAGCAGTGTTTCCGCCGTTTAGGTCATCCAATAAGTCGATGCTGGCTTCGGTTGGTAGACGATATGCAAGTGAGGGGTGTCCAGTTTCTTCTGGTCTTGATACAGGCTTTCTGCGCCGGCGGCAGTTAGCCCCGTAGTCAACAGCGTTCGCTCAATCGGGTAAGGCGGTTCACCGCTGAGCATCGTGGTTTCGATGTGGTTGACCAGAGGAGAGAAGAAATTTGCCAGTGTCGTCGTTAGCTCCGGCGCCGGCAAATACAGCGAAGTCGATAGCGGCGCCGCCTGCCCTGCAATTCGGGCGACAAAATTGAGGTCCTCCAGCAAACCGTTGAGACTGAGCAGGGTGCATTTGAGACCGTCCAGATGTTCATATTGGTACGCTATGGGATCGTCCACCTTCTGGCGCATTTCTTCCAGGCTCGGAAGTAGGTGGTTAAACCCCGCGCGCGTCGGCACCAAGCGCTGGCTGCGGCACAGGCCGGCCTCGAACAATGGCCGCGACCAGCGGCCTTCGGCGTGGGCTTGCCAGAAAGCGTCGCCCCGAAAAGTTCGCATACACTTGACGCCGCATTCGCCGCCGGCGCGGCGCTCGACCATGGCCTGGATGGCTTCAAAAGCGTGAAAATGCCCGCCGTCTATCCAACCGCACCCCACGCACATGGCTTCTTCTACCCGGGCGCCCAAAGGCAGGTCGAGCGCCGGCAAACGCCGGGTGACCGGCAGTGCCGAACCGGCCATAAGAGCAAAGTCTAACTCCCGCGAGATGTCGTACATTTCCCGCGCCCAGGCCCATTTCCACGATAGGTGTTTGTCGTTAAACACCGGCACGCTGCGCCCGCTGGCGCGAAAAACAGCGGCCACCTGTTTAAAAAATTCGTAGCGCGGATACAGTTTTTGGCCCCTGTCGTTTTGGGGATAATCGCCCTGCTCGGCAATGAGCAAGACCCCGTCGACGGCCAAGTTGGCACTTCCCAGAGTGAGGGCATCGGCAATGGTGGGATAAGTGGTCAGTTGCGGGAAGCGCTCTGCCCGCTCCCCACTTAGATCGCGCCCGTCGATCTGATCGACGTAGAGCGAAACCAGGTCGACGGCGGGACGGTGGTGGCGACCGTTCCAACCGTAGCCTTCCAGAAAACGATCTACTATGTGCTGGGCGTGGGCGTGTTTATAAAAGGTTGTGACCAGGGCGGCAATCTGGGGGCGCCGGCTCATACAATTGTATCAGGCCCAAACGTAGATCTGGTCGTCGTCCGCCGAATACCCGATAAACACCGCCAGTACGATGCGCGGGTCATTGCCCACCACCGCCGGCACTTCGTGAATGCAGCGCGTATTGAAGAAGTATAGATCGCCCTGCTCCAATTCCACCCGGCAATTCTCTACGCCGTTCTCCTCGGCGTACTGGTCGAACGTCTCCTCGTCAATGTAGGGCTGGACCTCATCGGTCCACAGACAGCGGTGCAACACGGCCTGGGGACTGAGCCCTTCATGGACGGAATTTTGAAAACAGATGACGCCGGCAAACTGGTCCTCAAAGCGCGTGACTTCGTAGTTGAAGCGCTTTTCGCGCAGGGTGACGTGGTCGATGTGCGGTCTGTAGGCGTGGTGAGTGTAGTGCACGCGAAAAATAGCCGGCCCGTACAAACTGCCGTCCGGCTCACGCGCCACCATGGTTTCTTTGCCCACCGCCAGTTGGGCGAGATTGTCGTACATGGTTTTCACCGGATCGTCATAGCCCTCAAACAACTCGTTAAAGAGCGCGTGAGTCTCCTGCGAATGTCGCAAAAACTCTTCCTTGTCGTTGCCTCTCTGCCCCAGGCTGGTGCCAATATCGATGCGCGTCGGCGCATTTTCCTCAGCCTCCGCCGCCGGGTCGCGCATCAGTCCCCTATCTATAAAGCGCTGGATGAGCGCCTGGCAATGCGCCGGTTTGTAAGCTTGCCGCAAGATAATGGCCGGAATTTCGGCGCGCGACAGCGCACCCAATGGGTCGTCGTATTGCGCAAAAACACTTTCCATGTCCGGACCGGCCGCTGGCCAGTTTGTCGTGGTTGTCATGGTTCCCTCTGTTAACCTGTTCTCGTGTTGTCGTTCTCTTCCTTAGGGCTTCTTTTTCCCACCAGTACGAACGTGCCCATCAGGATCGACGCAATGCCGAGGGCAAAAAGAAAGACGCCAAGCATTGGGTCTTCAAAGACGTCTTTGCCTCTAAAGCAGAAACCAATGCCGATGGTCACCATAAAGAGTCCTGAAAATATCCGTATTATTATTCGCATGGCGGATTTTAGCTCTCGGAAACACAGTAGAAGATAGCATATTTTGTAGTTATTACATATTGGTAATTTAGTACTGGCGTTTTAGGTGTTAGAGGACGATTTTCGGGAGGTGGGTGGAATCCGCTCTGAGGCCCCCACCCACCTCCCGAAAATCTCCACTGGCTTGATGACGGCGAAAAGTCTTAGTACTATGGGGCTGCGAAATAACGTAGTATGACAGCGTAGGCCGGGTAGGGGATTTTGCCGGCGGTGTTTTGTGGGGGAGCAGACGGGGGAAAGGGGGGCCGGGACTCATAGCCCGCCAGGGCTATGGGGGAGAGGGGTGGGGCAGGCCGCCCGAGGGACTCACAAAGCACCAGAGGCAAAGCCCCCTACCCGGCCGTCCCCGACACACCAAGTAAAACGAAAAAACAAAACCACATGGACCAATTAAACCTAGGCATAGTCGGCGCCTGCCGCCGCGGCGCCAGCTTCAAAGCTGGCTGCGACACCCTCGACAACGTCCACATTAAGGCCGTTTGCGACACCAACGAAGATGACCTGGAAGAAGCCAAACAGCGCCTGGGCGCCGACCAGAGCTACGTGCACTACGACGACATGCTCGAAAAAGCCAACCTCGACGCCGTCGTCATCGCCACCCCCATGCACCTACACGCCGCCCAGATCATCCAGGCCCTGCAACAGAACATCCACGTGCTCAGCGAAGTCACCGCCGCCATCAGTATCGACGAATGCCGCGACCTGGTCGCCGCCTGCAAAAGCTCGCGCGCCAAGTACATGCTGGCCGAAAACTGCAACTACAGCCGCGCCAATCTAGTGGTCCGCGAACTCGTGCACCAGGGGCTATTCGGCACCACCTATTTTGCCGACGGACAGTACGTCCACGACGTCCAGCAAATCAGCGAAGCAACGCCCTGGCGCCGCCGCTGGCAAACCGGGATCGACGGCATAACCTATGGGAGCCATGCCCTGGGTCCCCTATTGCAGTGGCTACCCAACGACCGCGTCGTCGCCGTCTGCTGCGCCGGCAGCGGCCACCACTACCGCGACCCGCGCAACGCCCCCTACGCCCAGGACACCAGCCTGATGTTGGGCAAGATGCAAAGCGGCGGCATCGTCAAAGTTCGCTGCGACTTGATATCGCATCGACCGTCGATAACCGCCAGCTGGCAATTGCAAGGTACGGAAGGATGTTACGAGTCGGGCCGCGCCCCGGGCGAGAAAAATCGCATCTGGTTAAAATCGCGCTGCCCCGATCAGAACACCTGGCTCGACCTGGCCGAGTTGGAAGAGGAATTCCTGCCGGCCATATGGCGCGAAGCGGGCGGCGCCGTCAACCTGGGCGGGCACGGCGGCAGCGACCTCTTTACAATTATAGAATTTGTCGACGCCATTCGGGAAAATCGGCCGCCCGACATCGGCATCCACAAAGCCATGGACATGACCTTGCCGGGGTTGGTCAGCCAGCAGTCCATCGCGCATGACGGGGAATGGATGAACGTCCCGGATTCGCGGCAGTGGTAGTGTTCCAGATTCGCGACAGCGGGGATGTTCATAACGCGGGCGACAATATCGACAATTTTCATAGCAAATTACTCTACCTGCTGGACGCCATCACCGCCGCCAGACCGCCGTCCACGCCGATAATTTGCCCGTTAATATGCGCGGCTTCGGGCGTCACCAGAAAGCGAATCAGGGCGGCTACCTCGAGCGCGTGCCCGGGTCGCCGATCGGGAATATTGGCGCACTGTGGATAATCCTCCGGTTTGGGCGGGTACGGCTGGTCGTGGGGCAGGGTCCACGCCGGCGCCACCGCATTGACCGTAATGCCGCAGCTGGCCAGTTCCACTGCAAAGGTCTTGGTGATCATATTCACCCTGGCCTTGGCCACGCCGTAGGCCCCTTCCATTGGGCCCACATTGAGCGAGGCCACCGTACTGAAGTTGACGATGCGCCCCCAGCCGCGTTCTTGCATGCCCGCCGCCGCATGGCGGATGGTGAGGAAGGTGCCGCGCATATCGGCCTGCATCAACTCGTCCCACTCCTCTACCTCGGTATCCATCAGCGTCTTCTCCACCCAACCGCCGCCGTTGTTGACTAAAATATCAATCGGACCGAGTTCGGCTTCCACCCGACGACAGATGGCCGGCGGCCCCTCGCGGGTGGCCAGCTCGCCCTGCACGACGCAAGTGCGCTGCGGAGCCAAACGCTCGGCCACCGCTTCTGCTGCCGCTTTATTGCTGCGGTAGTGTAATGCCACTGCGGCGCCGTCCCGCGCCAGCACCTCGGCCACGGCCGGTCCCAAGCCACCGCTGGCGCCCGTCACTAAAGCAACGCGTCCCGTCAAATCCATGCGACTCACTCCCGCTTCAAACCTCGACTGTGTAAATCCCGTTCTGCGCTTCCGGCGAAAGAATCTCGGTTTACTCCCACTTTAAACCTTGACCGCATAAATTCTGTTTTGCGCCTCCAGCGAAAATATTTCCGAATAGTGGTGCACCTGCTCGCCGCCCACCTGGGTGGGCACTTCGAACACAAAGTCGGCAAAGTGCGGCGCATTGAACACCACAAAGGCCAGCGCTATGCCGTCTACGTGGCGCTCGTGGCGCTGCTGCAAATCCGGAAAGGCCAGCGGCCCGGTATCTACCTGGTAGATATCCCGCTCGCGATTGGTGTTCATGGTTTTGACCGGGCATTCGAGAATGGCGCGCAATTTGGTCTCGTCGTGCCAAATCTCCGTCTGCGACACGATGGGCACATAGTCGTAGGTGGCCTGGAGGATGTCGGCGTTGGTGGTGAGTTCCTCCACCTCCTGGCCCTCTATCAGATAATACTTCAGCCCACCAAAAAACTCCTGCGAATCGCGGATCTCCTTGTAGTGGGGATTCAGATAGGCCTTGCGCCGGTAGACAATACTCCACTGCGGCCCAAAGACGGGCAGAAAATCGTAATTGTCCTTGTACAGCAAATCCTTCTCGGCAAACGTCGCCTCGCTCTTGCACGACCCCACCTGAATATAATCCTCGCTCTCCCCCGTTTCCTCGTCAATAATACGCGTCCTCGACTCAACCCAAAATCGCACCTCATTACTGGGCCCGTTGCCCAGCAAAAACGACCTCCCATAATCCAGTGGTATCATAACCTTTCTCCCGTAGTAATTGTAATCTCTCGTCAGCAGATGCGCGGGGACAGCCCCCGCGCACACCGGACTTACCACCCCTTCCAACTGCCATCCTCGTGCCGGTACTGGCGATAAGCCATGGGCACGTACGGCAAATCCGCCAAGTCCGCTTCTTTGACCTCAACGCCCAGCCCCGGCGCCTCAGATACATTTATGTACCCGTCCTTCACTTCCCAATCATGTTCCACATAGCGACTGTACCCCTGCAGCCAGGTGTGGTTGGTCTCCTGAATGAGAAAATTGCCCGTCACCGCGTCGGCGTGCAGCGAGGCGGCCGTGCACAGCGGCCCGCCCGCATTGTGTGGCGCCATCAACATCTGCTGCGCGGCCGCCGCCTTGCCGATCTCCACCAGGTGCGTGATGCCAAAACAATGCGTCACGTCCGGCTGCAAAAAAGCGCAGGCGCGCGCCTCGATCAGCGGCACAAAATCTCTCAGGGTAAAGAGCTTCTCGCCGGTGGCTATGGGTACCGGACTCTTGCGCGTCACTTCCAGCAGCGCTTCCACCGACCCCATCTTGACCGGCTCTTCCAAAAAAAGCGGTCTGTACTGCGCCACCTGGCGGGCGAATTCCACGCTCAACTCCGGCGTTGGACTGCCGTGCGCGTCCAGCAAAATGTCGAAGCCCTCGCCCACCGCCTGCCGCATGGCCGCCACGCACGCGGCCGAATGCGCCACTGCTTCCTCGTCCATAGCCCACACCCGCGTTTCGAGCGGGTTGCCTTTAACCCCGGCGAATCCCTTTGCTTTGATGCCCTTTGCCCCTTCGGCCGCCGCTTGCGGCGACTCAAACGAGCCCCCGTTGCTGTAGACCCGCACCCGGTCGCGCCGCTTGCCGCCCAATATCGTGTGCACCGGCACCCCCCACGCTTTACCGGCGATGTCGTAGAGCGCCGCGTCGATGGCGGCAATGGCCGTGCCGAACACCGCCCCCCCCTTCCACGGCAATCGGTCCTGAATGTCTTCGACCAGCATGCCCACTTCCAGGGGATTGCGATCTACCAACAACACTTCCCAATCCTTTAAGGCGGCTTCCACCGGCTCCACTAACCATTCTCCCGTCCCCTCACCCCATCCGCTGATGCCGGCGTCGGTCTCGATTTTGAGGAAAAGCCACGCTTTAGAGGTACTGCTGATCAATTCGCCGCTTTGTGGATCGCGAATATCCTGCCCGGTTGGCACACTGAATTTATAAGTCTTTATCCCCGTAATTTTCATCCAGTTCCTCGTGTAATTTCGCTCTCAATTATAGCAGACTGATTTCCGGCGAGATATAGCGATATGCCTCTGCTCCACCTCGCATAGTCTCATCTCAACTCCGAGAGGGCGCCGTCCTGGCAGGTGTCGAAGTCCTCTGCGTCACCCGTTGCGCAGCGGCTGCCCGGACAGCCCCTCGCGCAGTTCGCCTTCTCTCAACACCCACTCCCCGTTGACAAACACGTGGCTAATGCCCTCGGGCGCCAAGTCCGGTTCCTCGTAGGTGGCTTTGGTACCAATTTGCTCCGCCGCAAAAACCACCAGATCCGCCCAATTACCCGCCGCCACCACACCCCTGCCCTCCAGACCAAACCGCTGCGCCGGCAAACCCGTCGACTTGCGCACGCCTTCCTCCAGCGACATCCACCCCTTCTCGCGCACGTACTCGCCCAAAAATTTGACATACGTTCCAAACGTCCGCGGATGCGGCTTGCCCTCGGTCACCAGCCCGTCGGTGATAATCGACGTACAGGGATGAGACAGTACCTTGCGCAAATTCTCTTCGGACTGGTTAAAAGAAACAATCGTCACCACCGCCTCATTCTCGCGCAATAAGTCGATGGCCGCCTGCACCCCGGCAATGCCGCGCTCATCGGCTATATCCTGCACCGTCTTGCCCACCAATTCGTCCTTGCCCTCCACCGCGCCGATCAAAATGCCCGACCAATCGTTGCTCATATACCCTTCCGCCTCGTCGGCAATGCGCGCCCGCAGTTCGTCGTCGGCCAGGCGCTCCAGCAGCGCCGCGGCGCCACCCTCCATCGCCCACAGCGGCAACAGCTGCGTCAAATTGCACGACCCCGCCACGTAAGGGTAGGCGTCCACCCCCACGTCCACCCCCTCAGCCACGGCCCGGTCGATCAATTCGAGCACCGGGTCCATCTTGTCCCAATTCTTGCGCCCCACCGCCTGCAAGTGGCTCAGCTGCACCGGCACGTCCGCCCGCCGGCCGATCTCAATCGCCTCCTCCACCGCCTCGACAAAACGAAACTTATAATCGCGCAAATGGCTGGTGTAAAACGCCCCGTACTGCCGCACCACGCCGCACAGCGCCACCAGTTCGTCTATATCGCCATAACCGCCGGGCGCCTCATTGAGTCCGGTCGACAGACCGATCGACCCCTGTTCCAAACAACGCGCCAGGGCCGCCTCCGCATTCTTCTGCTCCGCCGCATCCAGCTTGCCCGCCTTAATCCCCGACACGTGCGCTCTCAGAGTGGAATGCCCGGTCAGCGCCGCCACATTGGTAAAACTTTTGGTCGCCTCCACATCGGCAAAATATGCGCCGGCGTCAGCCCAATCTTTCTCGCCCCGCGCCTCAAATATGTGAAACGTCGGCGACAACCCTTGGCGCGGCAGCGCCGGAAAAAGCGAAAACCCGCAATTGCCCACCACCTCCGATGTCACCCCCTGCCGCACCTTCTCGCTGCGGTGCGCCAAAACCTCCAGATCGGCGTGGCTGTGCACGTCGATAAACCCGGGACAAACCACCAATCCCGTGCAATCGACCACCTCCATGTCCGGCGTCGGCGCTATCTGCCCAACCTCCTTGACTTTTGTCCCCTCTATCAACACGTCGGCCTGACGCGCCGGCTCCCCCGCTCCATCAATCACCGTACCGTTCTGCAATAAAATCATGGTCTTCTCCTCGTGAACTAAATCTCAAATTTGATCGCCGCCAAAGAATAACAATATATTAAAGCCGCCTCAAGCAAAGCGCCCATTCTACCCACCAGGAGAACACGCCATGGAACTACGCGGCCTGCGCGAAGCAGAATTTCAAGAGATGATCGCCTTACAGTGTGAAATCTTCCGACCCAATGGCCAGCAGCGCTACACCCAGTACATCCGCGGCGACTCCAGTTACACCTGGGAACAAACCCGCGTCGGTATAGAAGACGGCCGCATCGTCTCCACCCTGCGCATCTGGAACCGCCTGATGCGCGTCGGCTCCACCTGCGTGCGCATGGGCGGCATCGGCGGCGTGGGCACCCACCCCGATTTTCGCGGCGCCGGCCGCGCCAGCGCCCTGGTGCGCGACGCCAACGCCTACATGCAGCGCGCCGGCTACCACATCGGCGTGCTCTTCACCGAAGTCCCCTGCCGCTTTTACCGCCGCCAGGGCTGGGCCAGCCTGCCCATGACCGGCTTCCGCATCGACATCCACCACGTCGAACTACCCGAAACGAACGACTGGCAAGTCAGCCCCTTCGACGAGGCGCGCGATCTGGAAGACGTCGTGGCCCTCTACGACACCTACAACGCCGAGCAAAGCGGCTCGATCGTGCGTCCTCGCGCCCACTGGGACACAGAACCAGCCCGCATCCGCGGTCTCCTGCCCACAGTCGTGGCACGTCGGGGAGATGCCCTGGGCGGCTATCTCAACTACCAAATTGCCGACGCCAACGCCTATGTCCTAGAAATCGCCTATGACCGCAGCGACCAAACCATTCTCACCGCCTTGCTCGGTCACTTGTCGAACGACTGCACCGCCAAAGACGTCAAACACATCAACGGCGAGATGCCGCACCGCCATCCCCTGGTCGAAGCGCTCGTCACCGCCACCGACGGCAACCTCTACCTCACCGGCAAAGACACCACCATGATCTACGCCGCCAACTTACCAGGCCTGATGCAAGAGCTACTGCCCGAACTGCAACAGCGCCTCGACAACTCGGGGCAGGACTTTAGCCCTGCGACGCTGCGCCTGGCACTCAACGAGCAGGAGTGTTTCTTAAAACTGTCTTCTGGGAATAAATTAGAGATTGCTATTAATAGCGCCGACGGCATTGATCTGCAAATATCGACAACGCATTTCTGGCGTCTACTTTTTGGCGAATCCGGCTGGGGGCAATTGGCGCCAACTCTGGAGGATCTGGGGCTAAATCTACCCGAAGAAGTATCTACTCTCTTATCCGTTCTCTTCCCGAGTCGGGAAGTTATCTTCTGGACACCAGATCACTTCTAAAAAGATAATTAGATCATTCTTTATCCCTCGTAAAAGCACTTACCCCCACAAACACCACCACATTGCCCGCCAACCCCCAGGCCCCCACATCAATCATCCCTTTCATAGTCGCCAACACCCCTTTAAACGCATCCCCCGCCAGCATCGAAAAAAACGGGCTCAGCAAAAAGATGATCAACAGCCCCGTCACTATACCGCTGATCGCCCCAACGCGCGTCCCCTTCCCCACAAAAAGCATGTCGAGCGTCAGCGGCAACAATTGCGTTGAAAAAGCAATGGCCAGCAATCCCAAAATGACGATCATGCCTATGGGGTTGTGTTCACTCTGCCGCCCCCACAGCACCAGCGCCAGTGCCAGCACCGTCACCAGCGCGATGATCGCCCGCCCCACCCAGGTGCGCTCCATTTGACTGGCCTGCGGCCGCACAAACTGGTCGTACACATCGTGGGTCAACAGCGCGCTCAAGGCGTGCAAATTGCTGTCGGCCGTGCTCATGGCCGCCGCCATAATGGCGACCAGCACCAGCGCCGCCAGCACCACTCCTACAGGCCCTAACAATTCCGGCAGATGATTCTTGAGCACCACCACCAGAATCTGATCGAACTCGCTGGCCTTTTCGCCCACCGCCGGATGCGGCAAAACCCGCCCCATCTCGTCCGTGCGGTATTGGCCCGTCTCATCCACCAGCGGATAAATCGCCTGCCCGCCCAACCCAACCAGCATGACCCCAAAGAAAAAACACGCCGTCAGCACCACCGAAAAAATCAAGGCGCTGCGCTTGAGCACCGCCCCCGATCGCGCCGCGTAGAACCGCATCCACTGCGCCGGCTGAATCATCGACCCCAGCGAAGCAAAAACCGAAGCGGTAAAGAGAATCTCCGGCGTCCAGCGCCCGGTGGTGCCCGGCACCGACAGCGATTTGGGCGGCAGCTCCGCGATCGCCTTAAAAAAGGGCGACGCCCCCCCCAACACGGCGACGGCGGCCACCCCGGCCAGCAACATGCCCCCCACCAGCAGCGACCCCTGTACCA
>CAXGRO010000044.1:0-16312 GCA_964012055.1 uncultured bacterium | reverse complement strand
CCCGCCGGGCGCCGGCGTCGGCGACGAGCCCTTCGTCAAGGGCAGCGGCGCTCACTTCGACTACAAGCCGTGGCGCTGCGTCGGCTCCTTTGTCAAGTGGATGTTTGCCGTCATCCCATTCGTCGACTACACCAAAAGCGCCGGTCCCCTCGCCGTGGCCCCCGGCTCCCACCGCAAAACCAAGGTGCTGCCCTCCGACGGCCGCGTGCACCAGGTAGACGCCGCCCAGGTCCCGTTGGCGACCGAGATCAACTTTCTGGACCCGGAGCTAAAAAAGGGCGACGTGGTCTTGATGCACGGCTTCGCCTTTCACGAGGCGCGCCCCAACTACGGCGACAGCGACCGCTGTGGCCTCTACATGAAATTCCACGCCAAATCCTCGCCCCCCGCCTGCGGGCCCACCATCTACCCCACCGAGGTCCACAACTTCCTACGCCCCGAAGCCAAGCACCTGGTGCCCTACCACCGGGGCGACGGCAAACACGCCGCCCTGCGCGACACCCCGGTGGGTGGCGTCGACGAGGCCCGGCTACTCATCGAAGACAGCGAAGGAAACGTGCTGGTATTGCGCGACGGCGCCGATGGCTGGGCGCTGCCAAAATACGCCGCAGCCGAAGACGAATCCGCCAGCATCCTGGACCTATGCAACGTAATGGGGTCTGTGCTCACCCAGGCGCGCGCCCAGCTAGGCCTGCCGCTGCCGTGGCTCAGCTGGCTGCTCGACCTGCCCAGTGCTGCCTCCAACGGCGAGTCTGGAGAGTGGTGCTGCCGCGTCTACGGCCACCACCTGCCCAACACCGCCCCAGAACTCGTCGGCCACAACGGCGCCACCCCAGAGCACCGCTGGATGTCCGCCGCCAACCTCGACGAAGCGGTAGCGGCCGGACAACTCGATTGCGGCGAGGAGGTGCCCAAGTGGCTGCGCATGTGGCAAGAGGAGAAAGACGAGGATGGCCGCGCCGTCACCCGAAGCTTTGGCCTGCCCACCACCGACGTCCAGTACTACTCGTACAACCGCGGCAACAACCCGCAGGGCCACTACCGCATTGGCATGTTCGACAGCGAAGGCCGCCCAACGCCGCCCCCGGCCAAGCTCGAAACGAAATTATGAGACTGGCAATGTCCGGCGATAAGGACGAAGATCTCAAATTCGCCGTTCAATTGGGTGCCACCGACATAGTGGGCGGCAACGGCCTTCCCACAGACAAAGGGCTGCTACACCACCGAAGACCTCACAGCCCTGCGCCAGAGAGTCGAAGCAGCCGGCCTGAAGATGTCCGTCGTCGGCGCTCCCCGAGGAGTTGATCTATAAAATAAAAATCGGACTACCTCTTCCACATCTCCGGACCACAGTACCGCTCGCTCGCCTTCGCCATGGGCTACATAAAAGCGCTCATGGACGCCGTGAAGGTTTGACGTCAAAGATACAGGCCACACAACCGAGAGAATAATACAGCGAACCAACGAGGCATAACCATGTTGACACCTCTCCAGGTCGGGCAATTTCGCGCCATGGGCTTTTTAAAAATCGAGGGATGTCTCTCGCCTGCAGAAGTGGAGCGCTTCCAAACCACCTACGACCGACTAATAGCAAAAGCCCCGCCCTACGACTACTTTGAAGAAAACCTGGGCCTGCCCAGCCGCGGCACCCTGAACCACAACACCGCCGAGTCGGACGACGACTTCGCCTACTTTATCGAGCACAAAAACATCGTCGATGCGCAGTGCGACATCTTCGGCCGGCCCTGCTTCTTCCAGGGCGGATCCGTCTGGCTCAACCACAGCAACACGCCCTGGCACAGCGACGTACTGGGCGACCCCGAGCGCGACCCTGACTTCTTTCATGTAAAAGTAGCCATCTACCTCGACGAACTCGGCGCCGACTCGGGATCGCTCAACGTCATTCCCGGCAGTCACTTTCCGGCTTTCGGCCAGGCGCTGCTCGACGAGTGCGGTTACAAAGAAGGCGGCAAAAGGCCGCGCCTGCACTTAGAGTCGCCGCCGGGCGCCGTGTCGGTGGCCACCACCCCGGGCGACGTGGTGTTCTTCGACACCCGCGTCTGGCATTCAGCCTTCTACCGCGAGGGCGGGCGGCGCACCGCCTTTTTGCAATACGTGCCCGACCCCGGCGATTCAACGCTGCGCCAGCAGCAAGTACGCGACTGCTTCAAATCCTTTCCCTACACCCAGCACCTGATCGATACGGGCGGCCCACTCCGCCACCAGATGGTCGCCCGCATGCGCGAACTGAGTATCAGTTAATGCTTTGTATCGACGCCAATCACTAACGCCGCTGGAGCCAACTCATGGCCGACCGACCGAACTTCCTTATCATCATGTCCGACCAGCACCACGCCGGCATCATGGGCTGCGCCGGCGACCAAGTCATCCGCACGCCCAACCTCGACCGCATTGCGGCGCAGGGCGTGCGCTTCGACCGCTGTTACACCGCATCCCCCCTCTGCGTGCCTTCGCGCATGGCCTTTATGACGGGGCAGTATCCATCCGACACTGGAGCGCGCTGCAACGAAGACATTCTCGGCTCCGACATTCCCACCTTCGCCCACGCCCTGAGCACGGCCGGCTACGAAACCGTCCTGTGCGGCCGCATGCACTTCTTTGGCCCCGACCAGCGCCACGGCTTTGAGAAGCGGCTGGTGGGCGACTTGACTGGCGTCCACCACCGCCTGCTGCGTCCCGACGCCGATCAGCTCATGGTCGACATGGTGGAAGCCATGGGGTAGTCCCACCACGCAGCCAACAAACATTTAAATCGCGTCCAAGTCGTACCGCTCACCTCCAACATCGCCAAACTGTACCCCAGTGAAGCTTACGTCACGGTGTCGGGCCAGCAAAGCAAAGCGATGGCGGACCAATTGACTACGGTGAGCAAGCGGCGTCTCTCTGGCCCCTTAGGCAAGTTGTCTATAGAAGATATACGCCATGTGGAACGCATTGTCCTGCTTCAGCTGGGCCTAACCTCTGGGTCAACTTGATTGTGGGCGACACTTTCTGAATAACACCCGTCCCTTCTGACAAGGAGCACCAACGCACATGCCCGACGTCACCCTCGCCTTCCTCGGCTACCGCCAGGAGTGGGAGCGCGACTGGATTGCCGACCGCCTCACCAACGCCATAGAGTTAATCTCCCTGCCCGGCGACCCCTCCGACACCCTCGTCGAGCGCGCCGGCGATCTGCCCCAACAGGCAGAAATGCTCATCCGCGGGGGTTTTCCCGTCGACCGCATCCACCAAAATCCCGGCAAGCTCAAACTATTGCAGTGCATGGGCGCGGGAACCGACGGCGTGCCCAAAGTTGAACTGCACCAGCTCGGCATCCCTGTCGCCGGCAACGGCGGCGCCAATTCCGTCGCCGTCGCCGAGTTGGCAGTGTTACTCATCATCACCGCCCTGCGCCGCCTCACCCAGCTCGTCACCGACCTGCGCGAAGGCCGTTACCATGGTCCGGCCTATGAAAGCGGTTGGGAGACCATTACCGAACTTACCGCCAAGCGCGTCGGCATCGTCGGCTTCGGCCGCATCGGCTAAAACGTCGCCCTGCGCCTGGCCGGGTGGGACTGCGAGCTGGTCTACTGCGACCAGCGCCAGGCCGACCCGGAACGCGAGCGCCAGTGCAACGCAACGCGCGTGTCGCTCGACGAACTCATGCAAATCGGCGACGTCATCACCATCCACACCCCTCTCACCGACAAGACGAGAGGCATGATCGGAGCGGCGCAAATCGGCCAGATGAAACCGACGGTAGTGCTGGTCAACACCGGCCGCGGCCCCGTGGTCGACGAAACCGCACTCATCGCAGCACTGCAATCCGGCGCCATCGCCAGCGCCGGACTCGACGTCACCGAAACCGAGCCCATCCCGCCCGACAGCCCCCTGCTGCAAATGGACAACGTCTTCCTCACCCCCCACCTGGCCGGCCTCACCTTGGAAGCCCGTCAAAAAGCGCTGAGCTTTGTCGCCGAAAACGCCAACCGCCTCGCCGCCGGCGAGCAGTTGCTGGGCGTCGTAGATCCTTTTGAATAGATGCGTCGATCGTTTCGTCGTCGGTCACTGATCCCGCAGAGTCTCAATTGATGTTTCCCTGCGGCATCTATACCGCGCGTTGGCGGAAACGAGCGTAGCGCTTTTCGGCGGCAAAAGCGGCCAGCTCAATGCGCTCGCCGTCCAGGTCGTGCGAAGCGTTGGCCGCCAGCACCGCCGCCAGGCTGTTCATACTGCCGGCAAATGAGCAACGCAGCTCGGCCGCTTCCTGCGCGTTGGCACCAGCCGCCACCGCGCCGATAAAATCGCGGTTGATCGCCGCCGTGCTGTCCCTGGCCTCCGGCACGGGCACCGGGTGTCTGATCTGCTCGGCGTCGGGCGCCTTCTGCGACGGCGGATACGAACCGTCGTAGTAATAGGCCACTAGACCATCCTTCGCAAAGGTCAGATGGCCGTGATCCCACATGGCGATCTGGTAGGAGTCATGATGGTAGACCTTGCGTAGCCGCGACATCAGCAAGTTGCCCACCGCCCCCGATTGGAAGCCGTACGTAACGGTGTAGGCGTAGGGGTTGTCGCCGCCGTCCTCAATATCGTCCGCCTGCCGCGGCACGTAGGCCGCCTGCACCCAGGCGATGTCGCCGCACCAGTAGCGCATCAAATCGGTCTGGTGAATGCCGGCTTCTACAACGGTGGTACCGGACCAGGCCCGGTTCTTGGCCCACACCCCGTCGGCCGGGCCGCCGCCCTCAGCCGTGGCGGAGTGCTTCACCGAGTGGGCTTCGAGCGCGCCTTCCGATACCATGGTCACCATCACCATGCGGCGCTCACGCAAAAACTGGTGGGCGGCCTCGGCGCTGGGCTCGTAGCGCCGTTGGAAACCGGCCGCCGCCACCACGCCGGCGGTATCAATGGCGCGCTCCATCTCGAGCGCTTCGTCAAAGAACAGGCTCATAGGTTTCTCTACAAATAGATGGACGCCGGCCTGCGCCGCACGCACCACCTCGCCGGCGTGGAAACCGGGGGGAATGCACAGGTAGAGGACGTCGGGCTGGGCCGACTGCATCAACCCGTCGAAGTCGGCAAACGAGCCGATGCCGGCAGGGTCAAATTCGGGAATAAAGCGCCGCAACTTTTCCGCCGCCCTATTCTCCTCCCGGGGATCGCCAAGCGCCACAATCTCGACCTCCCCTTCTGTCTGCAACTGCCACAGGGCACCCAGGTGCTGCAACCCGCGCTGGCCCAATCCAATTACCGCAACTCTAACTGGCGACACGACGACCTCCTTTAAGTGAAATCGGGTTATTTAGTTTCATTTATAATAAAGGCTGGCTACCCCATCGACAACGCCACCCCCACCGCTTGACCAGGCACTTTAAAAGGGTTTTTTTATTTTCCTATTTTTTGGCAATATTTATCCTCCACCAGTGCCAAAATAAGACTTTCAATCAAAGAGGAATCCAACCGCATGGCGCACTTAAGTCCGGCCCAGGTAGAACAATATCAACAAAGCGGCTATGTAATTATTGAGAATTACTTCACTCCTCAAGAAATGGACCGCTTACTCCAAACGGCCCGCGCCGACCAGCAGTTGGCCGCCAGTGCCACAGACCGCCACGACGCCGAAGGGCGCGTCAGCCGCCTGTCGCTGCGCTTTGACCTGTCCGGCGACATCTACTCGACCTATGCCCGCTGCAAGCGCCTGGTGGAGCCTATGCAACAATTGATCGGCGGCGAGGTCTTCCACTACCACCACAAAATGATGTTAAAAGAACCGCGCGTCGGCGGTGCCTGGGAATGGCACCAGGACTACGGCTACTGGTACAGAGATTTTCTGCGCGCCGACATGGCCAGCTGCATGATCGCCGTGGACGCCGCCTCAAAGGCCAATGGCTGTCTGCAACTATTAAAAGGCTCCCACCTCTTGGGCCGCATCAATCACGGCCTACGCGGCGATCAAACCGGCGCCGACCCCGAGCGGGTCGACCTCATCCAACAACAGCTGGAAACCGTATACTGCGAAATGGAGCCGGGCACGGCGCTGTTCTTCCACTGCAATTTGCTGCACCGCTCCGACCCCAACGACAGCGGCTCGCCGCGCTGGTCGCTGATCTGCTGCTACAGCGCCGCCGACAACCCCACCTTTCAGGCCGACCACCCGGGCCATTACGAACTTTTGGAAACGCTGGACGACGAATATCTGCTAACGGTCGGCGGCGAGGCATGAGGTGCGCCGAAAACGCCACTACCTACGACCTGCACAGGGAGAGATGACAAAACTATGACAGAAGAAGAACGCTATCTTTTTGATCTACAGGGCTACCTGGTAATCGACAACGTACTCGAGCCCGACGAATTGCGCGATCTCAATAGCCACCTCGACGAGTACGATCTATGGAACAAACCATCGGGGCACGACAGTTCCTTCGACTTCTGGAAAAACGGCGAGGCGCAGATGTCGGCCGGCCCCATACACCGCTTTGCCAAACCTTTTCGGCAATTGCTCGGTCACTCGCGCATGGTCCCTTACCTCGCCAACCTCCTCGGCAAACAATTCCGCTTCGACCACGGCCATGCCATGTTGATGCGCAAGGGCGGCGGACCGTTTGAACTGCACGGCGGCGGCACGCCGCGGCAACCCGGCATACACTACGAGGTCGCCGACGGGCAGCTGCACAACGGCCTGCTGGTGGTCACCTACGCCCTCTGCGACGTTGGCGATGGCGACGGGGGACTCTGCGTCGTGCCGGGCAGCCACAAGAGCAATTTTGCCTGCCCGTCCAGTTTCCTCCACTTCGACAAAACCGGGCCGTGGCTCCAGCACGTGCCGCTGCAAGCGGGGTCGGCGGTCATCTTCACCGAAGCGCTCACCCACGGCACGCTGCCCTGGACCGCAGACCGCGAACGCCGGGCGCTCTTCTACCGTTACACCCCCGGCTACATGGCGTTTGTCGGGCGCTATCGCGAGGACGGGCGTGAAGACCCCAATGACGGATACCCGCGGCCCTCCCACAGCACCGAAGACGATTGGGATCCCATGGAACGGCGCATCCTCGAAGCCCCGTACTTCTGGAACCGCAGCGACACGTATCCAAAAAGCTAACCGATCGGCAGAGTACCTTAAGAAGGAGCAATTGTCTTGTCACCAAGATAAGTGCAGTGGGAGCGCATGTTCCCCGACGAATTGGAAGCGGCATTTGAAGCGTGCCCGGTGGTCTACTTGCCCTACGGCTTGTGCGAACCCCACGGCTGACACAACGCCGTGGGCATGGACGCCCTCAGAGCACACGGCTGCTCCTGCGTGGCGGCGCGCGCCCACGGCGGCATTGGCCACCGTTTTACTGGCACTGCCACGAATCGGGCCAATCGGGCACCTGGACGCACAGGAAAATAGGCGAAGCGCGGCCCTGGCTGAGCGCCATTCCGCCGTGGCTGTTTTTAAAAAATCTCTGTTACCACATTCGCGCCGTCGACGCCCTGGGGTTTCGCGCCGCCATCTTATTTTCGAGCCATTCGGGGCCGCACCTCCAGGACGTGCCCATCGTTTTGGACATCGTGCAGGGACACGTGGGCGTACGCTTGTATTCGATCATGAGCATCGCCACCGACACCCCGCGCTTTGGCGACGACAAGGGCCTGGGTGGCCACGCCGGCCGCGGCGAGACCTCGGTGCTGTGGGCCGTGTCCCCCGATTGCGTCGACATGTCGCGCATGCCCGCCGCAGACGACGAGCGCCGCATTTTGCCATGGGCGATTACAACGAGCTGTCGAACCGCCGCGCCGGCGAAACCATGGTGGCCGATATCGTGGCCCATTTCGGCGAAAAAGCGCAGGAGTTGTTGGCGGCGTACGAGCGCGAAGTCGCAGACCACACTCCTTTGACCTACGACGATATCGAGGGGATCTGGGAAGAGGAAATTCGGCCGCGACTAAAGGACTTTGCGTCGATGCAGAGCGGCGAATAGGAAAGAACTCGCGCTGGCAAGCCAATTGGCCCATCCCACAGAATCGAATTCTGTAAAGGCATATGCGCATTTTAGCTTGACTATGTCCGTCCTTGGACGTATTAAATAATTGATACTAAATAAGGATGGATTATGGAAAACCCGAAGCAAGCAATCGAATTGACCGGCACCATTGATGAAAAGGGACAACTGCACCTGGACGCGCCGATTTCCCAGGTGGGCCAAGGCCGAGTTCGAGTTATCCTGCTCAGAGAAGAAGACGAAATTGGAGAAGACCAGTGGTTAAAGGCCGCGGCAGGCAGTGCAGGTTTTGACTTTCTAAAAGATCCGGCAGAAGATATTTACTCCATAGACGATGGACAGCCCTTCGATGAACAGGGGTAAAATAGTCCTCATACCTTTTCCTTTCGACGATCTATCGACCTCCAAAGTAAGACCTGCTATCTGCCTGACCGAGCCAGCAGGCCCTCATCGCCACGTTGTTCTCGCCTTCATTACCAGTAAAGATCCGGACGAACTACTCGATTCAGACGTTACACTGAGCGACCAGCATCCCAATTTCTCTACAACCGGCCTGCGCATTTCTTCTATCTTGCGTCTACATCGTTTGCTCACCGTGACCACTTCGCTAATTCAACGCGAATTGGGCAAACTGCCAGATACATTACAAAGCGAGGTGGACGAAAAACTCCGTACGTTATTTGGCTTGAAGAATGTGAATACTTAGCTATATAAAATCGTCCCGCTCCACCTCCTCAAAATATAAGTTGCAGTAGCAAGATAAGATTGACATACGTTCGATTTCGTGTGATTCAAAATTTGATTTTAAATTACACGATTTTGTAATGAGACAGGAGCATGGTGCATGTATAAAAACAATGTAAAAGCCCTTACCTTTGATCTTTTTGGAACGATACTGGATTTGGGCGGCAGCCTGGCCCCCTTTATCGAACCCTTCTTAAAAGAAAAGAGCGCCAGCGTAGACGCCGAAACGTTCTGGACGCAGTGGCGGTTGCGCCAGCGGGTCGAGCAGTATCAGGACAATATCATGGCGCTGGGGCACAGCGGCTATCAGGAGGTGGCGCGGCGGGCGTTTGTCTATGTATTGCAGTTGAACGGGCTGGTAGCCACGGCCGACGAGGTGCACAACTTCATGCGTTGCTGGCAGGAATTGCAGCCTTTTCCAGAAGTAAAGAGCGCACTGGAGCGGCTCCAAGCGCGCTACCAATTAGTGGCGCTGTCCAACGGCGAGCCGGACTTCTTACAGCACCTGGCGCAAAACCAGATCCAGTGGAATTTTGACGCCATCCTCTCGGTGACGGAGGTCGGGGCATTCAAGCCGCACCCGGGGGTCTACCGGCACGCGGCCCACAAGCTGGGTCTGGAAGTAGGCCAATGCCTGATGGTGTCGGCCAACGCCTTCGACGTGGTCGGCGGGCGGGCATGCGGCATGCGAGGCATCTACGTCGACCGCTACAAGCTGCCGTACGACGACCGCCCCTTTCCGCCCGACGCGGTGGTGGCAAATTTCGACGAGTTGGCCGACGAGTTGCTCTGAGGCTGTAGCAAAAATTCTCTCATCCAGTCAAACAAAAGGCATAAAGCCGGGTGTGCAACATGTAAAACCGCAGCCGCACTACCTTGCCGCGCAACTCCTGCATGCTATGCTTGTCCTTCCACTGCGCCGTTACGCGAAATCCGTTCTCCCTTATTTCGACCGCCTCCTGGGCGGTAAAACCGGGGATGGCCGCGCCCATCACATCCGCCACCTCCACCTTCATCAAGCCTCCGCGCGCATCTACATTCAACTCTAGACAATCCCCCTCCATCACAAAGGGCTTGGTGAGCAGCGCGCCCAACTCGTCGCCCGCCACCCGCGCCACCAGGCGCTCCTTGGGCAGCCGCGCCACGCCAACGCCACAGCCGCCGCCCGGCACCAGGTGGGAGTGTTGCTGGCCGGTGTAATAGATGCGCAGCTCGTCGCCGTACTCGACCAGCGGCGGCGAGGAAGTAGATATAAGGCCGCCGTCAAAGGCGCCAATGAGGCCCCGCGGCAAGAAAGTGGGCCGGTTGGCCAGCCGCTCCCAATTCTTACCGTCGCGACTAAACGCCAAATGCAGATCCTGGGTTTCGGCTTCCTGCAAACACCCCGGCATATTGCGAAACCCCCAGCTGTGGTACAATTGCAGCGCACCGATGTACAACCCCTTGTACAAACCCATTCCATTGAAGTTATACAACCTGGGCGGATCCAACTCGTCCGGCCGCATCACCACCTCGGGAATCGTCCAGTTTATAAAGTCGTCGCTCTCGGCCCGCGCCACGCGGCGGTTGCATCCCCCCACGTGCTTATAAAGACGCAGCGCCTGAGTGTGCACGTACTGCGGTACCTTCAGATAGCGGTGCATATAGTCTTCCGCTTCCCGGTGCCAAACAAAGTCCTCCTCCCGCGGAAAACCGAGCTCCTTTTTTCCCTCTTCTTTCTCTTTCCCCTCACCAACTTCCTTGGTCACATCGGCTTCTGCAACTGGGTCAACAATGTCCTCCTCCCATACCCAGCCAGGAGGAAAACCCACATCCCTGGGGTCCAGTTCCTGGTGCGCCGCCAGCACACTGGGCCGACAGAACAGCACGTACTTGCCCAGCTTCTCGTCGAACACGGCAATATTGACGCCGTCGTTGGAGCGCGGCCGCACCGACTTTTTCCAATCGTCAAAGTAAGGCGTCCAGTTTAAACCGTCGGGCGAAAAAGAAATGACCACCCGCCCCTCCATGCCCTGCTTCCACGGCCGCTTGTGCAGCATCTTATAGCGCCGCTCGGGGTCGGGGTCGTGCGGATCTATGAGCACCGCCCCACCGCCCTGGTCCAGCTCCATGCACAGATTGTTGTCTTTGGAGCCGTGGTATTCGATGAGCCCTAAGCCGGGCGTCTCCCAGTGCAATCCGTCCCCCGACACCGCATAACCCATAGTGTGGGTGTCCTTGAGCGCCAGCGAGTACCACATCCGAAAGAGCTTCTGCTCCTCGTCGTACACCACGGTATTGGCCCCGTAACTGGCGCCGGTAAACGGCCCGCCGGGCTCAAATATGGGATTGTCGAGGCACTTGACCGGCAGCTCCGGAGCGCGCCGAATCATCCAGATGTCGTCCACCAGATAATCGTCAATCAAAAGCTGCGGGACCGGATCGAGGGTCAGTGGTTTTCCGGCAGTATTCTCGCTCACAGCGTTTCCTCTCATTTTTTATGAACAGGGGTGGAAGAATATTAAAAACGAAACCGCCTTCCACAAGGTCATCGCAGTCGCGGCTTGACCAAGCGATTTATCAGCTCCTTATATAATCGCGGTTCTAGCCGCAGCTTGACCACAAGGTCTAAAAACCCCTTATATGATTGCATTCACGCTGATCGTTTGACCTCCCAATTTCCACCAAGGAGATTCCCGCGTGCAACACAGCATAGTTTACAAACGCCCGGGCCATTACGCCCTGGGGCCACTCCCCCAGTTGTTGCCCGACGGCCGCCTGGCCGTGGGTTTTGTCGCCTCCCCCTTTGCCGACCACTTCGGCCTGGCCGACTGGGTCGTGCTCGTATCCGAGGATCAGGGCGAAACCTTTGAGGAAACAAACGACCCCACCATCCCGCTGACCTGGCCCGGCACCCTGCCCCGCGAACGCTACGACCGCTTTGCCGACATCCTGCCCAACGGCACCTACCTGGCCGCCGGTACCGTCGGCTTTGAAGTGTGGCCCAAAGACCGCCTGCCCCAAGCAGAGGCGCTGGGTCTCTACGCCTGCGAGCACCCCAACAACCTCGGCGAGGAGTACCTCATCGGCACGCCCAAGCTCTTCGTCCAGACCTCGGCGGACCAGGGCCAAACCTGGCAGCGCCGCGAATGGCTGGTGCCCGGCTTTAACTGGATGACCGCCTTTCCGCGCTGGACGCAATTGCAAGCCGGCCACATTCTCTTGCCGGTCTATGCCCGCAATCAGGACAGCGGCCGCGGGCAGAACTTTGTCTGGCGCTCCGATGCGCAGGGCGATAATTGGCGTTTAATCCCCATATCCTCCAGCATATCCGACGTACAGGGGGACGAGACCGGCTTTATTGAAGTAGAGCCGGGCCACGTTTTGGCGCTCATGCGCCACGACACGCCGGGCGAGTACACAGCAGGCTATCTATTGGAAAGTTGGTCGGAAGACAGCGGCCTCACCTGGTCGCAACCCTTGCGCACCGATATTAAAGGCTATCCGCCCCACCTGCTGCGCCTGCAAGACGGCCGCCTGCTCTGCGGCGTCACCTATCGCTGGGAGCCCATGGGCATACGCCTGCTGCTCAGCGCCGACAACGGCAAAACCTGGGACGTGGAAAACACCATCATCATGCGCGACGACGCCGGCACCCCCTCCACCCTGTGGCCCGATCACCAAACCCGGAGCGGCGGCTCGGACGTGGGGTATCCCATGACAGTACAATTTGACGACGGCTCTTTGTTCACCTGCTACTGGATTACCCTGGAAGACGGCGTCACCCACATAGCCGCCACTAAATGGCGCCTCGACGAAATCTGAGTTCTCGGGCGGCAGCGACTGCGCAACCACCGATCCGGCTGGCGCGACGCGTATCGTCGTTCGAGGGCGCTGCTAGGCCAGTTGCGCCAGAAAGGTTCGCGCCGGCACAATAACGGGCTGGCCGCGTTCAAAGCAGTTGCGCGCCACATAGGGCAGGTCCAGCGCCACCTGAAAGGCGTGCGCCGCCGCCGTCTGGCGCTGGAAGCGCGCCAGCGCCGGCGACAGGGGCGCGTTGCCCGAGCGCTTGACCTCTACCAAAAACCAGGGCCGGCCGTCGCGCACGACGACAAAATCCACCTCGTGCTGTTGTTTGTCGCGCAGGAAGAACAGGCCAAAGTCCCCATCGCCGCGGTCGGTCCAAAGATGCACGGCTTTGAGCAGGGCGCTGGCCACCAGATTTTCGGCGCGCGCCCCCTCGTCCGGGGCCTGGGACCAGTCCCACAAATAGTATTTGGGCTCCTTGCGCAACGAGCGGGCGACGTTGTGATGCCATGGGCGTAGCGCATAACAGTAGTAGAGCGATTCCAGCGTCCCAATCCAGCGCTTGATGCTGTCGACCGACGCGCTGATGGCGCGGGCGAGGCTGGCGTAGTTGGTTAGTTGCCCGCACTGCTGGCGGATCAATTCGGCGAGCGTCTCCACTTGCCCGAGTTCGCGGACCTGGGTGAGGTCGCGCAAGTCTTCCTTGAACAATTGCTGTGCGCGGGTGCCGCTCCAGCGCCGCCAGAACCGGACGTCGGCTTTGAGAAAAGGCTCGGGATAGCCGCCAAAGTGGATCAGGTCGTTAAAGGCGGTGGCGTCGAGGGCGGCCGGCGGGCGGATGAGCGCATCGGCGCCGGGCGCCAGCAATTCGGCAACGGAGAGGGGGTGCATGCGATAGCCAAAATAACGGCCCATTAGACTGTCCCTGCCCGCTTTAAAGACGTCCAAGCGCGCACTGCCCGTGACGACAAAGCGGGCCTGGTCGCCATAGGTATCAAACAGGCCTTTGAGCAAATTTTTCCAGCGCCCGAATTTGTGCAATTCGTCGAGGGTGCACACGGGCGCCCCCTCGCGCAAGCGATCCAACCTCAGGGCCGCGGCAATGGAGTCGGGGCCGGCGAGAATGCGCTGCCGGTCGTCGCCATTGTCCCAATTTAAATAGACAGCCTCGCCGCAGTGCAGGGCGCCCTGGCGGGCGCTGGTCGTCTTGCCAACCTGGCGCGGCCCCATGAGAAAGAACATCTGGCGATTATCGGCAAAATGCGCCGTAATGAGGTGTTCGTATAGGCGTTGCATGATTTGACTAAAAAAGGGGTATATCGTAAAATGGTCATGACTATTTTACGATATATAGTGGTTTTGGTCAAATAGATAATTGCATGGCCAAGGCAGATGAAGCGCATTATCTTTTCCAGCTAGTGGCATCGCCATCTATATAGAAAGGAAAAGTCCAATGACCGAAAAAACGACCAAATCGTTTGCCGTGCACACCAAAGATGCCCGGTGGGCCAAAGAGGGGTTGCGGCCCTACTTCGCCTACCGCGACTTAGGGATCAAAGACGCCACCGAGGGCAAGGTATTGGCCCACATCATTCGCGCCGACCAGCCCTGCAAAGGTCCCATGGGCTACCACTCCCACGATCTCGAATTCCAGATGGTCTACCTGATCAAAGGCTGGGCGCGGCTCTACTTTGAAGACATCGGCGAGATTCGCGTGGAAGCCGGCGACGCCTGGTACCAGCCGCCCAAAATCAAACACGAGGTACTGGAATATTCCGACGATTGGGAAGTCATCGAAATCACCATGCCGGCCGAATTTGCCACTCAGGACGAATCGCGTTAGACGCAGAAAGAGACCAACATGCACGTCGGCTTTATCGGTCTGGGCAACATGGGCAACCCCATGGCCGCCAACCTCCTCAAAGCCCAGCACGACCTGACGGTCTACGACGTCCGCCGCGAGACCGGCGACAACCTCGAAGCCTCCGGCGCCACATGGGTCGCCAGTCCCAAAGAAGTAGCGGCGCAGTGCGAAGTGGTGATCTCGTGCTTGCCCGGACCCCGCCAGGTAGAAGAGGTCGTCTTGGGCGAAGAAGGTGTGTTCGCCGGCCTGCGCCAGGGATCAACCTACATCGATACCAGCACCAACGCACCGGCAACCATGCGCAACATCGCCAAAGCGGGAACTGCAAGAGGTTTTCGCGTGCTCGACGCGCCCATCAGCGGCGGTGTGTTGGGCGCCCACGATGCCACGCTCACCGTATTTGTCGGCGGCGCAGAGCAAGATTTTGCGCGCTTTCGCCCCCTTTTGCAATGCGTGGGCACCAACGTGCTCTACATGGGCCCGGCCGGTTGCGGCAGCGCCACCAAGCTGGTAAACAATTTGATGATGTACATCAATTTTATAGGCGCCTGCGAGGGCATGGCGCTGGGCGCCAAAGCGGGAATAGATTTCCAGGCACTGTTCGATGCCATTAAACCGAGCATGGGACAGAGCAAAATTATGGATCGAACGATGAATCTTTTCCTGGAAGGCGAAGGCATGCGTTTTATCACCGATGGCGCCATCAAAGACCTGCATCTGGGTGTT
This sequence comes from uncultured bacterium, assembly GCA_964012055.1. GTDB lineage: Bacteria > Latescibacterota > UBA2968 > UBA8231 > UBA8231 > CAXGRO01. The sequence goes on along the minus strand of CAXGRO010000044.1, from coordinate 1,204 downwards.
GAATTCGGCCGTGAAATGAGCGTGCCCCTAGAACTGGGCGCGCTGGTCGAAGCAATTTTTACCCGCTTTAGCGACGGCGGGCACGGGCAAGAGGACTTCACAGAAATCATTGGAGATTTCATGCGGCGCTCAAACGTCGATATATCGAAGGAAGGAATTGGGAATACGTCTTCCGGTGCAGAATAGCGCAACGCCCGCAGCGCGTCGCAGTGATTGGCACACATCTTTGAGATAGACTTTAGCGCTCCTTCCACCTATAAAGTGAGGAAAACCGATATGCCCACATCCAACCTGTGTCTGTGCGCCACCGTCTGGTCGCTGCGCCAGTACCCGTCCGAGGAAGAAGAATGGTCCTGGCCAAAAAAGTTTGTGGCCATCCAAGAAGCCGATTTTGACGGTTTCATGTCGCCGCCCATGGAAGAGCTTAAAGAGCGCGGCGACCTGGTTTACTGGGCCATCACCAGTTTGGGGGTGGGCCACGACCCGCGGCCGTTTTTTGACCAGGCCACCGAGTTGGGCGCGGCGGGGGCCACCGTGCAGCCCTGCGACGTCGATACGCCGCTGCAAGATTCCATCGAAGTCGTGCAGCGCATCCAGGAATTGGCGCGTGAATACGACCTGCACACCGGCATCGAATGCCACCGCGACACCTTTACCGAAACGCCGGAGCGCACCTACGACATGTACGACGGTTACGTTCAAAAAACCGGACAGCCGCTGCCGCTGTGTTTCGACCACTCCCACTATGCGGTGGTGCGCCACCTGCGGCACCCCTACTGGCCCGATCTCAAAGGGCGCGAGGAATTGCTGGCGCCAACGCGCCAGTTCCACATGCGGCCCTTCAACGGCCACCACTGCCAGATCCCGGCTACCTTCGACGGCCAACAGCGCACCCCGGAGTACCTCGAATGGCTGGAATACGCCCGGGAACTATTCGGCTTTGTAAAGGCCAACGGCGAGGGCCAGATCTTCGTCGTGCCCGAACTGGGCAACGCCAACCCAGCCTACGGGCTGTCCTGCTTTCCCGACGTGTGGCGCGATGCGTGTGTTACCGGGCACGACCTGCGCCAGGCCTGGAATGAAGCGTAAGAAAAAATAAAAAGGCCCCATGTTGAAATTACCGTGAGAAAATTTATGAGATCCTTCGATGACAATATAGTGGCCACTTTTTAAGCGGCCATTCGGCCGAATTCCCTCAGGGAGG
>CAXGRO010000043.1:0-16441 GCA_964012055.1 uncultured bacterium | reverse complement strand
CAAGGCGCGGCGGCGATGCTTCTTGCCGTTGATCCAGACCTTCGCGCCAATGGGCTGACTGACCAGCACAAGGCAGGGGTCCGCCGCCGGGGGCGGGATGGGTGGCCGGCGCAACGCCCAGGGCGGGGGCGGGATAAGCCAGGGTTTGGCGGGTGTAGGTGTGCGCCTCGGTGTGCATGTCTTCGTGCAAGGTGCTGTAGAGGGCGTGGTAGGCGACTTCTTCGCCGGGATCGCGGCGTTCCAACTGTTCCACTACCCGGTCGAGCACCTGGTCGAGATAGTCCAGCGTTTCCTGGCGGGAAGGCAAGGGCAGCTTCCAGCGGTTGTCGTGGTTGATGGCGATCGAGTCGTAGAGGGCGTCTTCGTCGTCTCGCACCGGCGCCTGGCCGCAGGCGTGGCGCAGCACCCAATAGGAAAAAAACCAGGCGTGGTGGCCAATTTCCCACAGCGGCGGGTTGACGGTGTCGAGTTGGGGACCCATGATTTGCTGGTCGTCGAGGTCGGCGACTAGTTCGAGGGTGCGCTGGCGGGCGTCGCGGGTCCAGTCGGCGAGTTGTTGGGGGGTGGCGATGGAGAGGACGGATGAGGGCATGCGGGTCTCCTGGGGTGGTTGGCGGTATGCTTGGTGGTGTTAGGGGGTGGCGGTTTTGCCTATGGTGCTTTGTGAGGCCCCAGGGCGGCCTGCCCGGCCCAACACCCCCACAGTCCGCGTTGCAGCTGTGAGTCCCGGCCGTCCATTGCCCCCGGCCCCTACAAAGCACCGCCGGCAAAACCGCCACCCCCTAACACCAGGTTACATATGGTTCATTGACTGCGCGGTTTCAATAAGGGAACCAGCTCTGGGGAATTTCGCCATTTTGGAGCTAGGGTTCAAGGTTGGAGATACAAAATTTGGTTGCGGGGTGTGGGGTAGCTAGGGCGATCACCTAATTGTGTTGCGAGCGCGTGTCGACGGGGTGCTGGTTGCGCGGTGGGCGGATATCGCTTACTTATAGACGAGTTGCGCATTGCGGCGCGGCGCAGACCGGTCGTAGCCGGTCTGATTTTTTACTGTCACAAGTTTAACGGCGAACAGTTTATGGCTTTATTCGGGCGCAAAAAGACGCTGACCGGTTTGGCCCGCACCTGCGGGTGAGCGGCTAAAGTCAGTCCGGTCGGACTGGGAAAACTTCTGGCAGGGTTGCCAAAAAATGCAGACCCCAATCTCCTGGTAGGTTTTGAGACTAGCGACGATGCGGGCATTTACCGCCTGGACGACGAGACGGCGCTGGTGGTCACCGCCGACTTTATCACGCCGCCGGTAGACGACCCCTTTGTCTTTGGCCAGATTGGCGCCGCCAATTCCATCAGCGACATCTACGCCATGGGGGGCCGGCCGCTCACCTGTTTGAATCTGGTGGGTTTTCCGGCCGACGATTTGGGGCCGGAGGTCTTGCACGGCATTGTCGAAGGGGCGCTGAGCAAAATTACCGAGGCCGGCGCCGTGCTGGCGGGCGGCCACACCACCGACGACGAAGAGCCCAAGTTTGGGCTGTCGGTCACCGGCGTGGTGCACCCGCAAAAGTACTGGCGCAACGCCGGCGCCCGGGTGGGAGATGTGCTGATTTTGACCAAAGCCATTGGCAGCGGCGTGATTTTTAACGCCAACCTAAAGGAGTGGGTGTCGGAGGCGGCGCTGGCGGAGTGCATTCAGACGATTACAACGCTCAACAAAGCCGCCGCCGAGGTGCTGACCGGGTACGAGGTGCACGCGGCGACGGACATCACCGGTTTTGGTTTGGCGGGTCACGGGCTGGAGATGGCGCAGGGTTCGGGGGTGGCGCTGGAGATTGAGGCGGCGGCGGTGCCGTTTATGACAGAGGCGCTGGCGATGTACGAGAAGGGGGTGAGCACGGGGGTCAATGCGGCCAACCGCGCTTTGATTGAAGATTATGTGCACTTTGAGGTGAATTTGCCGGTGTGGCACCGCGAGATTTTTGTCGACCCGCAGACCAGCGGGGGGCTGTTGGTGGCGCTGCCGGCGGCACAGGAAGAGGCGGTGATGGGTAAGTTGCACGAGGCGGGGGTGGAACAGGCGCAGGTTATCGGGAGGGTTGGGGAATTGGAAGGGGAGAGGCATTTGGTTTTTGGGTGAGGTGCGTTGCAAAACACAAAGATATTCGACCTAAAAAATGTCAGCGTAAACTACGAGAGCACACCCGTACTGCGCGACATTTCTCTGCGCGTTGAGTCCGGAGAAAAAATAGCCATCATCGGACCCAGCGGCGCCGGCAAAACCACGCTGCTGCGCCAGCTCTTTGAATTGCAGCAAGAGCGCGCTGCATTCATTCACCAAGACTACGCCCTGGTGCCGCAACTGACGGCCTTTCACAACGTGTGCAGCGGCCGCCTCGACCGCAACAGCGTGGGGCGCAATTTGCTTAATTTAATTAAACCGCAGCGCCGCGAATGGGAGGAAGTGGTGCCCATACTGCAAGATTTGGGCATGGAAGAGAAAATCTCCGAGCCCGTGCACGCGCTGTCGGGAGGGCAGCAGCAGCGGGTGGCGGTGGCGCGGGCGATCTACCGCGGCGGCGATATACTGCTGGGCGACGAGCCGGTCTCGTCCATCGACCCGCACCAGGCCAACACCGTATTGCAAATCATTCGGGATCGCGTCTCTACTGTAGTGTTGTCGCTGCACGATGTGGACCTGGCGCTCGAACTCTTCGATCGCATCATTGGGCTGCGCGCCGGGCGTCTTGAGTTCGACATGGAGGGGGACCACGTCGATCGCCAGGTGCTGAGCGAACTCTACCGGCCTTGTTAAAAGTAAGCCTCTACTTTTTGGGCATTGCCCTTTTGTGCCTGGGCGTGGCCGACATCGAAGTCGCCACCCTGGACCCGTGGCAGGAATTGGGGCACATGGCCAAGGGGGCCGTGGCGCCCGACTTTAGCGTCCTCTACCCCTACCGAGAAGCCCTGTTAAATACGCTCACCTTTGCCTTTTGCGGCATTGCCCTGGGGGTGGGGTTGGGCAGTGTATTGGCGTTTTTCTTTCACTGGGCTCCGGTGCGCCTGCTGTGCGCCTTTGTGCGCGCCATCCACGAAATTTTTTGGGCCTTTTTGTTTTTGCCCGTCGTCGGCCTCAATCCCGTTTGCGGGGTACTGGCCATTGCCATCCCCTACGCCGGCGTGTTTGCCAAGGTCTACGCCGAAATTCTGCAGGAGGCCGACCAGCGACCGCAGCGCGGCCTGCCCCCCCAAACCCACCCCCTGGTGCGCTTTTGCTACGGCGTATTGCCGATGGTTTACGCCGACGTAAAGAATTACGCCTCCTACCGCTTTGAGTGCGCCCTGCGCTCGAGCGCGGTACTGGGGTTTATTGGCCTGCCAACCCTGGGTTTTCATCTGGAAACGGCCTTTCGCGAAGGGCTGTACGCCGAAGTGGCCGTTCTGCTCTACGTTTTCTATTTGCTCATCGCCTCGTTGCGCTACTGGCTCAAATCCAAATTGGTCTGGCTCTACGTGGGAACTTCTCTGGTGTTGATCTCCAAGGAGATCTCCCTGTCGTGGGCTAACATCACCCGCTTTCTAACCTATGAGATTTTGCCCTGGCCCATGCGGCGCGACGGATTTTTAAACGGCACCTACGAAGTCGCTTTCCCGGCAGATAAGGTGTGGGCCTGGGTGGTGGAGATAGGCCGCAGCGAAGCCCTGCCCGGCGTGTGGAATACGGTGGTATTAACCCAGATTGTTTTGGTCGGCACCGCCCTCTTTACATTGATAGGTTTTGCTGTCGTCTGCCGCCATTTTGTGGCGCCGCTGCCGGCGCGTCTGGCGCACTACGCCCTCATCGTTTTGCGCACCACCCCCGAATACATTTTGGCCTATGTCTTTGTGCAATTGTGGGGCCCGTCCATGCTGCCGGCCATTTGCGCTATTCTGCTGCACAACGGCGCTATCCTCTCGTACTTGAGCGGCCAAAACGCCGACCTGGTGGCGCTGCGCCCGGACGCGCCCAGGAGGCGGTTCGACCGCTATTTTTACGAGGTGCTACCGCGGATATACGGTCAATTTCTGGCGTTTTTATTTTACCGCTGGGAGGTGATGATGCGGGAGTCGGCCATTTTGGGCTTGCTGGGCATTTACACCCTGGGTTTTTTCATCGACAGCGCCATTGCCGACGACAAATTAGACAAGGCCGTCTTTTTGATTTTGGTCACGGCCGTCTTAAACATGGGGATCGATACAATTTCTCAGCGGGTGCGGCGGCGCTTGCGGGTTTCGACGGGGAAAGTGTTGACAGTGCAGGAGTGAGATTAGGTTGATAACTATTTGTTGAGATGAGTGGATGAAATTTATTCCGCTGCCGCAAAATCGTCTGCAATGGCTGATACTCGTCGCTGCCCTGGTCGTGGGTACAGTGTTACGCCTGCCCAATTTGGGCGACCCACTCACTCACGATGAAGTTTACACCTGGGAGGCGTTTGCCGCTAAGTCCTACGGCACCATTGCCACCTTCTATCCCCTGCCCAACAATCACATTTTACACTCCATGCTGGTGCGTTTGGCGGTGGAGGTTTTGGGCTGCAGCGAGTGGACCATACGCCTGCCCGCGCTGGCCGCCGGCCTCGTGGCACTGCCGGCCATATATGTGCTCTGTGCGGTGCTCTTGCAGAGTGTCAGAGCGGGGTTGGTGGGCACTTGGGTGCTGGTCTTGCTGCCGGTACATATCGGCTATTCGCAAGCGGCCAGGGGGTATTCCCTGCTCGTATTGATGGCCCTTTTTAGCCTCTTCTTTTTATGGCGGGCTTTGCAGGGATGGAAGTGGGGTTGGGTGGGTTTTGTTGCGGCTTCTTTTGCCGCAGCCTACACCCTGCCGAGCGGGATACTCTACTGGGGCATTCTGGCGCTTTGGGGGTTGTTGCGGGCGGTGCCGCAGAGGAATGGCAGACAGTTAGTCGAATGGGGCGCGGCCAACCTGGCCGTGGCCCTATTGGTGGCGGGCGCCTATTGGTCCATAAAGGACGATGTGATAGCGGCGGGTGCCCAGTGGGGCGTGGATGTGGAGGCCGATGTGGGTGCGTTGTTGGACGTGGCGCAGGGATTGGGGACGCTGCTGGTGGGCCGCGGCGTGTGGGGGATTGCGCCGGCGTTGCTGGCCCTGGGCGGGTTGGGGCACTTGCTGTGGCGCCGGCAGTCGTTGGGCATGTGCGCCGCCCTAGTTTGCTTTGCTCCTTGGCCACTGGGGTGGGTCGTGGGCACAATGGGTCCGGCGCGCAGTTATCTATTTGCGGTGCCGGCCTTTGTGCTGCTGGCGACCTATGGCGTTGTGACGCTTTTTAACGCCAGGCGCTGGCGCTTTGTGGCCCTGGGGTGTTTGCTGGCGGGATACAGTTGGAAAAGTGTGCAGGACCTGGCCCAACACCAGGTAGATGAGGGGTTGCGCGGCATAGGCAAGTTTTTGGCCCAGACCCCCGGCGTGGGCGACATTGTGGTGGCGCCGTTTATTATGGACCTGGAAGTGTGGTACTACGCCAAACCGTCCATCCAGCGCGGCTTGGTGTCCGCCGTTTTACAGAGGCGGTGCGACCGCTTGCTCTTTGTCACCGACAGCGCCGACGCGCGCTTTGGGCTGGAGAGTTATTTATTGCACGCCGGCGCCACAAAGAATCGCCGCCCCACGGCTTTGCCGCCGGCTGCTTTTCGGCCGCTGCACCGCGTGGGTTCCAAGACGTTACAGGCGTTTGGCGGCCGCGCCTACGCCGTTTTTTCCGACACCCTTACCTGGCAGGTGTACGAAGGAGACTGGGGGTTGCGTCTGTTGCGCGGCGGCCCCGCCATTTCACAGACGCCCAGCTGGCGCCTGGAAAATCCGGACGGCGGCGAGTTTGCCCTGCACTCCGACCAGCGCGTCGCCATGGCGCGGGACGGCCTGCTGGTGTTGCTGGCGCCCAGGACGGACGAGCGTTCCGAAGTTTCCGTTTATCAGGTGGTGGGCGCGCCCAACAGCTCCAGGGTGGTGGAGTTGCACATGCTCAACACCAGCGCCAAAACGGCCAAGGTGGTGGGTCGCGACGGACAGCTCTGGCGACTAGAAGCGTTTCTCATTCCAGTACTAAAGGATAGGCACTACGGGGTATTTATTCGCGGCCGGGGCACTCAGGTGCAGCACTTTGCCGATATAACGGTTTTCTTTTTTCCCTATTAAAACAATACTGTGGACACTTTTTCGATTTTGAGCGGATTTTTGTAAGGTTGAAATTCGTAAGTGATTATTTATCAACAAGTTACAAGCTTCAATGTCTATTTGCCTAAGCTGTTATTTATCAATGACTTACAAAAAGTGTCCACAGTATTGTTAAAAGAAAAAGCGGTGGTGGGCAAAGAGCAGGCAGAGGGCGATGGCGCTCCACAGGATCTGGCGACCCCACTGAGGGTAGAGGCGCAAACCCATGGAACTGAGGGTGAGCAGGAAGGGCAGGGCGGCTAGCAGGTACGAGGGGCTGTGCGGGGTGAGCAGGTAGAGCAGGCACGGAGCAAATGTGCCCAGCAGCAACAGGCCGTGGCGAGGGTCGCGTTTGAGGTCGCGGCAGGTCCACAGGGCCGGGGCGACGAGCAAGAGAAAGAGGGCGGCACCGGCCATGCCCAATGGCGAGGCGGGGGCGGCGGCGAGGACGAGGCGGGAGAAGATGCTGGCGCTTTGGCCCAGTAACTCGGGCGCTGCGGCGAGGGCGCTGCCCAGGCGCTGCTGCAAGTAGTGCGAGAGCGGCTCGCCAAAGCGCCAGAGGAAAAACGCCAGGGGGAGCAGCTGGGCCGGCCACCAGTCGCGCTGCCGGTTGTGCAGGCGCTCGCGGTAGAACAGCATGCTTAAGCATTGGACCAGTACCATGTAGTAGAGACCGGCGTGCACCAAAAGGGCGGCCAGGGCGGTGCCGAGCCAGGCGGCCAGCCACTGCCGCTGGCCGGCGCGCAGGAATTCCAAAAAGCAAATAAAGCCGGCGACCACAAGGAGCAACGCCAGCGGGGCGGGGGAAACGGTGCGCACCTGGGGGATCAAAAACGGAGAAAGCGCCAGCAGGATTAGGGCGCCGCGCTCGGCGTTGGCGCCGCCTAAACCGCGCACCATGCGAGCTGCTAGAACGAGGGCGAGCAGCCCCAGACCGAAACTCGACAAGCGCAACCACACGTCGCTTTGTCCCAGGGCGCTCCACAGGTGCAAAAAGGATAGGTAGAGCGGGCTGTAGAGGGCGTGCAGCAGGGAGCCGAGAGGCGCTTGCGCGGCCTGTATATAACTCTGCTCGGATGTAGACAAGGGAGCGCGGCCCAGTTTGTACAAACCCAGGACGAGCAGGGCTGCAAGCGGGGGCAGCCGGCGCCGCCAGGCGGAGTAATCTAACTTCATAAAGTCGTTTTCAGTCTTGGCGCCACAGCCTTGGCACCGGTATAGGTACTTCCGGCAATTCCCAGTACTCCGGACCGGCTTCCTGCCAGTGCGGGCAGGTGAGGGCGTGGCGGTCCCATACCACCTCGCCGCGGCGCAGGGTGAGGGCGCATTCCAGTCGGTACTTGCCGTCGATGCAGGCCCAGCCGCAGTCGCGGTAGTAGAAGTGACCTTCCAGCAAACCCAAGACCGCCACGTCGGCTTCGGCGCCGACGCTCAGAGTGCCCAGCTCGGGGCGGCGGATGGCCCACGCCGGTGTTTCGGTGGAGCGGTAGACTGCCTCCTGAATGGGCATGCCCATGGCCAGGCATTTAGACATGGTGTCGAGCATGCTGTGCACGTGGCCGTTGATGTTGGCCAGGTGCAAATCGGTGCTGATGGAGTCGGGCGGAAAGCCCAGGTCAAAGGCGCGCTTGGCGTTGCGAAACCAAAAGCTGGCCGCCCCGTGCCCCAGGTCAAAGTGGATGCCGCGCTCGCGCGCCTGGAACATGTGCTCGTACATCTGGCCTTGCTCGTCGACAACGGGAAACTGGCGCGCAAAGACGTGGGTGTGGATGTCGCCCGGCCGCAGGTGTTGCAGTAACAGTTCGTCGTAGGGCCGCTGGGGCGGGCGCGGCCAAAAGTCGACCATCACCGGCAGCTGGCACAACTCGCCGGCTTCGATGGCGGCGTCCACCGAGGCCCAGGGGGGGTGGTCGGCGTCAAAGGGGTGCTGGGTCCAATAGTGCGCCGTTTTGATGCCGGCGCAGACATCGCGGTGGGCCAGGGCGGCGTCGGCGGCGTCTTTGGGTCGCAAATTGGCCACCGTTTGCTCGGGGTCGCCCATGCCCGGGGCGGCGATGTTGACGTAGGCTAAAATGCGGGTGGTGGCTTTGTCGATGACGGTTTGGCGGAAGTGGTCTATTTCTTCGGCGCCGGCGGTGCCGGTGTCGACGCAGGTGGTGACGCCCTCTTTGAGGAAGTGAGCGTCGGCGTTGAGGCTGCCGTCCCAGCGGCCGTCTTGGGCGGCGCGGGTCCAGTAGGCGTGGGTGTGGATGTCGATGAGCCCGGGGGTGACAATGAGGTTGCTGACGTCGATGCTGCGCTGGGCGTCGGTGGCGTCAATGTTTGGGCCGACGCGGGCGATTTTGCCGTCGCTTATGCCAATGTCAACGATGCCGTCGATTTCGTTGGCCGGGTCGATGACGTGGCCACCTTTGAGCAATAGATCTAGTTTTTGGGGGTCGGACATGGGGAATTCTCTAATGGTCTGCGCGAACCTGTGCGCCCGGCTCGATGTGCCTTTAAATAGGCGGTGGATGTTTTATTTTTTCTGGCTTAGAGGTGAAGAAGGTAGCTCGGTGCCGGGCGAGCGTCAAATGCATTGACAACTGACATCCCTTTGGATTACTATCTAGGGCGAATGAGGGATTAGAGTAAAGTACAGTTAAAAAATAAGAGTCAATCGGTGCCGACATTATCAAATACTCAACGCGTTTCTCAAATAATAATAAAGAACATGCGCTGCATGCCCTGGCTTGTCGTCTTGGTGCTCTTGCCTGTGAGCGCCCTGGCGCAGACGGTGTACCACGTGAAGGTGCACACCGAATCGGGCATGATCGACCCGGGCATCTCCGCTTTTATCGAGCGGGTGACCAGCGACGCCGAGGCCGAAAAACCCGACGCCATCGTGCTGGACATCGACACCTTTGGCGGGCGGGTGGACGCGGCCGTGGTGATTCGCGACGCCCTGCTCGAAACGGACATCTTCACCATCGCCTTTGTCAACAAGCGCGCGATTTCGGCCGGGGCGCTGATCTCGCTGTCGTGCGACAAAATCGTCATGACGCGGGGCGCCTCCATTGGCGCCGCCACCGCGGTAGACGCGCAGGGCGAGAAGGGCAGCGATAAGGTGATTTCTTATTTTCGCGCCGAAATGCGCGCCACCGCCGAGCGCACCGGCCGCGACCCCAAACTCGCCGAAGCCATGGTCGACGACGAGATCTACATTGCCGGGCTCAGCGAAGACGCCGGGCAGCCGGCCACACTCACCACCGAGCAGGCGCTCCACTGGCGCGTGGCCGACGAGACGGCCGAGACGTTGTACGACGTGTTGCGCATCTACGATTTAGAAGATGCGCAAATAAAAGAGATAGAAACCAATTGGGCCGAAGAGGTGGTGCGCCTGCTCACCCATCCCATCGTCAGTTCCATTTTGATTGCCGTAGCCATGTTTGGGCTCATCGCCGAGGTGCGCACTCCGGGCTGGGGTTTGGGCGGCACCCTGGCGCTGGTGGCCCTGGCGCTGTTCTTTGGCAGCAATTACATCGTCAAGCTGGCCGAGTGGGACGAGCTGCTCATCTTTGCCATTGGCTTGGGGTTGTTGCTGTTGGAATTGGTCGCCATCCCCGGCTTTGGGCTGGTGGGACTGGCCGGCATTTTGTTGATGGTGGCGTCGCTGTTGATGGCGCAAATAGGCCAGCTGGAGCTGCGCAATTTTGACGTAGACGCCATTGCCGGGGCCATGTTAAACTTTGCCGCCGGCACGGTGATCGCCTTTTTTGCCTCGGCCTTTCTCTTGCGCAACTTGTCCAAGATTGCCGCCTTTCGCCGCCTGGTGCTGGAGAGCGAAACCAAGGCTTCGGAAGGCTACGTTTCGGCCTCGACCGAAAGCGACAACGAATGGTTGGGGCGCGAGGGCGTGAGCCTGAGTTATTTGCGGCCGGTGGGGGTGGGCCTGTTCGACGGCAAGCGCCTGGACGTGATTGCCGAGGGCGAATTTATTGCGGAGCAGACGCCCATTAAAATAGTGGAAGCGCACGGCAGTCGTCTGGTGGTGAAGGCCCTGTGATCGACTTTAGCGGCGACACGGTGTATTGGGTGTATTCGATCGCCCTGCTGATTTTGGGTTTTTTGCTGGTTCTGTTAGAGATTTTTGTCATTCCCGGTTTTAATATTTTTGGCATCATCGGTTTTCTCACCATCTGCATCGGCGTCACCTTTTCGTACTTTAAATTGGGCTTGCTGCCGGCGCTGGGGGTGGCCGGGTTGGCGGTGGTGGGCACGCTCCTTCTGCTGCGCTTTCTCATCAAGGTGCGCGCTTGGCGCCGTTTGGTGCTCAGCAGCAATACCAGCCGCGACAGCGGCTACAACTCGGCGCGCGAGGTGATGGACGAGCTGGTGGGCCAGAAGGGCCGGGCGCTGACGCCGCTGCGGCCGGCCGGCCGGGTAGAGATTGGCGAGCGCGTAATTGACGTGGTGAGCGAGGGCGGTTTTATTGACGCCGGCGACGCCGTAGAGGTGGTGCAGGTGCACGGCAACCGCATTGTAGTACAGTCCGAAATTGTAGAAGGAAATTAACATCTATAGAGGGAGGAACTCATGCTTGATGGAGCGTATATCGTTTTTCTGATTTTCTTTGCCGTCATTCTCTTCCTGGTGCTTTTCACCTACTTCATTCCGGTGGGTTTGTGGATTACCGCCTACTTTGCCGGGGTCAAGGTGGGCATCTTTAAGGACCTGGTGGGTATGCGCCTGCGCAAAGTGCCGCCGCGCGCCATTGTGGTGCCCAAGATCTCGGCTACCAAGGCGGGGTTGGAGGTGGATTTGGACCGCATGGAAGCGCACTTTTTGGCCGGCGGCAATGTCAACTCCGTAATACTGGCGCTGATTTCGGCCGACAAGGCCAACATTCCTTTGACCTTTGAGCGCGCCGCCAGCATCGACCTGGCCGGCCGCGACGTGCTAGACGCGGTTAAGGTGAGCGTCAACCCGCGGGTGATCAACACGCCGCTGATTGCCGCCATTGCCAAAGACGGCATTCAGGTGAAGGCCACCTGCCGCGTGACGGTGCGTGCCAACATCGACCGCCTGGTGGGCGGCGCCGGCGAAGACACCATTATTGCCCGCGTGGGCGAGGGCATTGTTACGACGATTGGCTCGTCGGCCACCCACAAGGCGGTGCTGGAAAACCCCGACCTCATTTCGCAGACGGTGCTGGGCAAGGGGCTCGACTCGGGCACGGCGTTTGAGATTCTCTCCATCGACATCGCCGACGTCGACGTGGGCGAAAACATCGGCGCCAAATTGCAGACCGACCAGGCCGACGCCGACCTCAAGATTGCCCGCGCCAAGGCCGAGGAGCGCCGCGCCATGGCGCAGGCGCGCGAGCAGGAGATGACCGCCACGGTGCAGGAGATGGCGGCGCGGGTCAAGGAGGCCGAGGCCGAGGTGCCGCTTGCCATGGCCGAGGCCTTCCGCTCGGGCAATTTGGGCATTATGGATTATTACCGCATGCGCAATATCCAGTCTGACACCGAGATGCGTTCGTCGATTGCGACGGAAGAGGATTCGGCGAATCAGACAGACAATACGTAAACTCGAATGAGGGGGCGGGCCCTTAGGTGGACCCGCCCTGCTGAGATCCCTTTATGGAAATAGTACTTTTTCTACTCTTTGTGCTCTTTAGCATTTTCTCCAGCCTGATGGAGCGTCGCAAGCGCCGCAAGGCTATGGAGGAGCGGCAGCAAAAAGAGCAAGAGCAGGGCGGTCCGCCGCGACCCACTTCGACTGTGGAAGTTGGGGAGGAAACCGAGGAAGAGGATCCCTGGTCGTTTGATCCGTTTGAGTTGCCCAAGCCGCGCCGCAAAAAGCCGGCGTCGCCGGTGGAGGAGGAACAAGCGGCACCGTTGGAAGCGGAGGAAACGACTTCGGTGCAACGAGAGCTCGAGCGTCTTTCGGAAAGGGCCAGGGCGCGGGTAGAGGGAACCGAGGCGCAAGCACAGGGGGCAGAAGAGGCCAGGATTGAGGGAGAGGAGGCCGCCGCGCGGGCGCAGGAGATGGAAGAACAGGCGCAGGCGTTGGAGCGTCAGGCGGAGGAGATGATACAACAACCGCAGCGGCGGGTGGCGGAGTTGATGCGTCAGCACCAGGCGCAAGCGCAGCGGGCGGCAAAGCCGGAGGGCCGCACCAAAGGCGGCTGGAAACTCGACCCCGAGTCGGCGCGGCGCGCCATTGTCTACGCTGAGATTCTGGGCAAGCCCAAGGCGGAGCGCGAAGAGGAGTTCTGAGGCTTTACAGGGAGATTGTCAGGGGCTATTTTATACATCCCGACATAGATGCCGAAGTGGCGGAATTGGTAGACGCGCTGGATTCAAAATCCAGTATCCATTGCGGGTGTGTGGGTTCGAGTCCCACCTTCGGCACGTATTAAACGGACACACCTCAAATCCGGTAGGGACAGCATCCCTGCTGGATTTGCTTTTAGTAGTGCCTCCCCATTGGGTGACACCTGGATTTCCTCAATATGAGCCTCCAGGAGCGCCTTGCGCTGCTCGCTCGGCCCTTCATTTAATACCGTCCTTAGATCCGCCAATACAGCCGTGATTTCTGGTCCTGTGGGCAGAGAGAGCGTTTGTGGCTGCGCCTGCTGTAACTCCTGCTGCCGTTGCTTCAGGGCGGCCTGGCGCTTCTCGCAGCGCTCGAACTCGGTTCGCAGTGCCGCAAAGGCCGCACCGTCCTTGATGGCTCGTACCAATCGCGCGGTTTCTTCCGCCACTTTCCGCAGATCTCGCTCGACGTCTTTTAACTGCTGCTCGGGGCTGTTTTTCTGGCTGCGGTTCTTCCAAGTTTTTCGCACTTCCTTGATGAGGGCTTGGACGTTCTTCTTGGTTAGGATTTCTTGCTTGAACAGATCTACCGTGGCTTCCTCCAGGCGGTCAAGGCGCAACCCGGATTTGTTGGTGCAGACGCTGTTGCCGCGGCGGGAATGATAGCTGCACCGGTAGTAGTAAAACGGATTGGCTTTGTTCTTGCCCCGCTGTTTGCTTACGATGAAGTTGCCGCCGCATTCGGCACATTTCACCAGGCCGGTGAGCAGGTAGCTGGAATACCCTGTACGGGTGCCGCTTCCCTGCCGAGTGGCTGCACTTGATTTCTGCTGGAATATGGACTGCACGGTTTGCCATAGTACGTCGTCGATAATGGCGGGGTGCGCATTGGCTTCTGTTATCCATTGTTCTCGCGGGCGAGGTCGGTAAGTCCGTTTGCCGTCCGGCTTGCGCACCTTCTTGGTTTTGTTCCAAACGCGACTTCCTACATAGGTGGGGTTTTGCAGGATATAGCGCACGGCCGATGTGTCCCAATTTTTTCCACCAGGCGCGACGATGCCTTCGTCGTTTAGCATACTGGCTATACGCTTGAGGCCGGATCCATCGGCGTAGGCTTGGTAGATGCGCAGAACCACCGGCGCTTGTTCGAGGTGTAGGTCGAACGTTACGTGCTGGATGACGTTGCCCTTGTGGTCGGTACGTCCATTTGGATCGGCGACATTTACGGCGACGTAGCCGTAGGGCGCATTTCCTCCGCAGTGAAAGCCTCGTTGCGCGGTGTTGCTCAGCGAGTCGAAGATACGGTTTCCCAGCTGGCGGGAGAAGTCTTCGGCAACGGACAGGAGGATGTTGCGCACTAGCTGGTCGTTGGGTTCGGTAGCGGAAAGGATTTCAACGTTGTAGTATCCGGTTAGTTCATGGATTGCTCGCACCGTATCGGGAAACGAGCGGCCGATGCGGTCGTACTTGTATGAGACAATCACGTCAAACAAGCCTTGTCGAGCTTTCTCCAGCATCTGCGCGTATTCCTCGCGTCCCCCTTCAGTCGTGCCGCTTTTCCCTTTGCCGGCGAATTCCTCGCAGACCATGATCTGGTTGCGCTCGCAGAACTCGCGGCACTTTTCCGCCTGCACGTGGATGGTCTCCTCGGTCTGCTTATCTGAGTAATAGCGAGCGTAAATCGCGCCTTTCTTCATAATGGTACTCTCCTTCGTTAAAAATCTATGTCGCAGATATGATCCGATGTGAGGTCGGCCAGGTGGTCCCCCTTTTGTTCGGGCCGGATCGGGGTAGCGACCTTTGTTCTCTGTATTGCGCGTTGGAACCAGGCGCCTTCCTTTCTTGACCTGCTTCGGCAGATAATGTATTGTTGGCTTTGTCCGACGAGCTTTGTTAGCGACCAGCTCAAAACCGCTGTGCGGCTGGAGCGCAGCGGCCAGTGGAGAGCTGTATCCTTTGTGGATCTGCGACGAAGGGTGTCGCAGACCCACGCCGCTGGCATTGGCGCCGGGGCCCGCAGATGGGGAAGCTATGCGCTAAACTTGAGTCCGCTGTTGCCGTTCCGTGTGACAGCCGGCAGAGTAAGAGGGCTTCTGGGAATTGTCCTTAAGTTCGTCCCCGTAACGGTTTCGTCCAATGGCAGACATCGACTACAATCAGACAAATCCCTTTCCGGGATTGCGTCCTTTCGAGGCCGAAAATCACCACCTGTTTTTTGGTCGCGAAGTACAGGTGAAGGAGCTGCTACAGCGCCTGGAGCGCAGCCGTTTTCTCGCCGTCACCGGCCCCTCTGGCAGCGGCAAGTCGTCGCTGATTCGCGCTGGCCTGATTCCCCAACTCAGCGGTACCGGATCTGCCGCTTCGGTCTGGCGCCAAGCCGCCTTCCGCCCCGGTGACGATCCTTTCCGCCATTTTGCCGAAGCTCTGCTCCGCGACGGGGTCGTGCGCGGGGGGGTTGACGATGTTATCCGCGCTCTGGAGCAGGACGGTTTGAAGGGCGTGCTATGCCAGATGGACGACCGATTATCTACGCGCCTGCTTGTTCTCGTGGATCAATTCGAAGAGTTGACTCGTTTTGACCCGAGCGGCGCCAAATTTTCCAATGAAAAGGTCCAGAAATTTGTTGAACTCTTGCTGGAATCCGTCGCGCAGGAGGAGATGCCCGTCTATGTCGTTCTGGCCATACGGGCTGATTTCCTGGGGTTATGCACCAAGTTTTCAGGCCTGCCCGAGGCCATTAACGACGGCCAGTATCTGATTCCTAGGATGAGCGGCGAACAATTGGAGCAAGCTATCTCGCGTCCCATAAGCGTGGCCAAGGGTGCAGTCTCTCCGGAATTGGTGCGGCGCTTGGTGGAGGAAATGGGAGATAGCCCCGATCAGCTGCCGATAATGCAGCACGCCCTCATGCGCACCTGGGATCACTGGGAAGCACACGGCCGTTCGGGTCCCATAGACCATCCGCACTACGAAGCCGTGGGCACGGTGGCGGCGGCACTTTCTCAGCACGCCGACGAGATTTTTGCCGAGTTGCCAGACCGAGAGAGCGAGCGGGCGGCGGAAGTGCTTTTTAAATGCCTCACCGACAAAGTAAACAATAGCCGGGGAGTGAGACGGCGGGTTTCGATGCGGGAGGTTTGTGCCGTGACCGGCGAAAGGTTGGAAAAAGTAAGCGAAATTGTCGAATATTTTCGCCGCCCGGGCCGCTGGTTCCTTACTCCCGCTCCCCAAGAGCCCCTGAGCGAAGATTCCGTTCTCGATATTGCCCACGAAAGTCTCATGCGGGAGTGGAAACGATTGAAAGTGTGGATCGCCGAGGAGGCGGACGCGGCGCAGCAGTACAGGCGCTTAGCTAATACCGCAGCGCTCTACCAAGAGGGCAAGGCTGGTTTGTACCAGGATCCGGATTTGGAACTAGCCCTCAATTGGAGGCAGCAATACAACCCTTCCAGCGCCTGGGCTCAGCGCTACGACCCGTCCTTTGAACGCGCTATCACTTTTTTGAAGCACAGCCGCAAGGAGCGCGATTTTCTCATCGCAACCCGGGAAGAACAAAATCGGCGGCAACTCAAGCGTGTGCGTCTGGTCGCCGTGGCTGCCGCAGTCGTTTCCTTGGTATTTTTGCTTTTCATGCTCTTCACTCTCAATTTGTTTTTTGAAGCCGAGGAGAATAAGCGGGAGGCCATAAGCGAACAGCAGAACGCGGAGCGTCAGCAGCGGATTGCGGTGGAGGAGCGAGAGAACGCAGAGGTGGAGCGTCAGAACGCGGAGCGTCAGCAGCGGATTGCGGTGGAGGAGCGAGAGAACGCAGAGGTGGAGCGTCAGAACGCGGAGCGTCAGCAGCGGATTGCGGTGGAGGAGCGAGAGAACGCGGAGGTGGAGCGTCAGAACGCGGAGCGTCAGCAGCGGATTGCGGTGGAGGAGCGAG
>CAXGRO010000042.1:0-16959 GCA_964012055.1 uncultured bacterium | reverse complement strand
ATCCGAACCCGCTCGCCTACGGCAACGCGCTCCATCCTCTCCACTTCAATCGTACAGGCCTGGCGATCCAGGGCCAGAATGCGTCCTTGTTGGCGTCCGTAGTCAATTTTCTGCGCTTCCCCTTGCACCTTTAGCCAACTCACCCCCGAAACCGCTAGCGCCCCATCGACCTCCACGGCCAGATGGCCTTCCATCTCGACGCCGTCCTCAAAACGGACGCGTGCTTGGCCGTTGGCGTCGGGTGCCCAATAAATTCGTATATGGCGCCCCTTTTCGGTGACCAGATCTACCCCGCTGGCCGTTGCTGCCCCCTCTGCCACGGCCAGCGGACGCACCTGCTTTAGGCTGGCCTGCCCGGTGCGGGGTTCAAATACCAGATCGATGCAACTGGTAGCCTGAGGTTGCGCCTGCATTTTCCACAACAGCGGCCGATAGCAGTACCTCGACTCTTCCGGCGTGCCCATCACCGCCGTCGCCCGCGCGCTCATCACTTCTGTGCTAGCCGGGGCGCGAAGTTGATACAGATCTAGGTAGCCTTCCTCCTCGCCGCCAAATTCCCACTGCCCTTGCCAAACGCTACCGGCTTTGAAAACAGCTACTTGGTCCATGCAAGCCAGGCCGGCGTAATCGGGGTGAGCCAGTTTTTCTCGGTCTCCCCGTTCGCTCTGCTCATTGGCAACAGTGCCCGGCCGCGCCACTTGTTCAACGTCAGTTGTAAACCCGCCTTCCAACCCGCGACAGACACGCCAGTGCTCAGTACCGCCACTAACGCGCGCCAAATCGACCAGGGCGACGCCTGCTCCATCGGTTTCCACCAGCGCCAGCAAGCGCCTAAATTTCACCCCGGGCCGATACCAATCTTGTTTTTCCCCGTCCCAGGCCCAGCGCTCGGCTTCGATTTCAACTACTTGCACCCCGTCTAACTGCACCAGGCGCACTAAATGACCGCGACCGGCAATTTGTTTCATAAAAGGCCACGGCGTATCGAAGGGTAGCTTTAGCGGCTCCACCCCGGGCACAATGCCCCAAACCGAATTGTGCGTCGCCCAATTGCCCTCCCAATACTCTACACTGGTCCACGACTGTGGATATCCTAAATCGCTGAGAAAGGGGCGATTAAAGGCGTAGAGTTGCACGTCCAGCAAATCCATGTGCCGGTGCCCCACCACATCGCCGTAAACAATGCCGGCGGCGGCCCGTTCGGGGGTTTCGCCGGTGCGCAAAATGGCAAAGCCCACCCCGTCGTGGGTCGTCGTCCCCAACTGCAGTGGCGCATCTGTGGCAACGGCGGCGCGAATTTCTTCGACCTCGTCGCTTTCGACGTGCGCGGCGGCCCATTCCAGCGTTTGCGACGACAGCGGCGCCAGGTGCGGGTCGGGTGCCAAACTGCCCTTTTGCACCCCGGCTGAACCGCCGTCGCCAAAGTGGAAGGGCACTTTGCCCAGCAGGGCTATTTCGTAGGGCGCGCAGACGATGCGCGGCACCCGCTCGTCGTCTAAAAGCGAGGGAAATTGCGCTTCCGGGTAGGCCCCGGGACAGAGCTGGCGCAACTGCTGCAAGTGGTATTCCAGCGCAAACAGTCCGTCGGTGTGCGTATTATTATACCCCCCCGTAGCTTCGGGCGGAGTGCCGTCCGCCGTAAAATTATTGGCGGTGAACACCCGCATTTTAGCCGGCCCGCGATCGTAGAGCCAGGTGAGCACGTCCTGGGCGTCGCTGCGCTCCAAAGCCCGCAACATGACCAATACTCCCACACTCACCCGCGGCAAATTGCTCACCGCCCCCCCATCCATACTGCACTGGATAGTGCTGGCCAACATCTCTTCGATTAACGCCACTACATCGGCCGGTTGTTGTACGTTCAATCCCTGCGCTTGCGCCCTTTGCACCAATTCCTGGTCTTCTTTGACGAAAGGCCAGACGGTGTCGTACGCCAGGGCCAGGGCAATGCCCATGTAGGAGACATCTATGCTGTAGCGCAGCGAGCCCTTGCGGTAGAGGGCGGCGATGGGATTGGACTGCGCCGCCCAATCGGGCTGCCCCCAATCCCAGGCCTGTTCCATTTCCTGCGACGGGCCGTGGCGAAACTGCGGCACGGCGGCCAGGTAGATCTCCTCGACGGCGTAGCGCAACAGCAAAAATCCCAAACGCCGAGCCAGCACCGCGTCAAAAGGCCCTGTCCGCAGACGGTTGGTGATTAAATCGATGGGCGTGTTGTAGAGGCCGACCAGGTCGCGGCAATACGAAGCGGCAAAGAGAAACACGTGGCCCTCGGCGTCGAAATAGCCGTAGCCGTCGTCGACAAGATCGCCACTGCTAAAATCTTCTGACGCCAGATCGTTGCTAGGGAAACGCGCCGCACAGGAAGGGCACTCCGAGCGCATGTCGGCCGGACAGTGCTGGCGTTTCCAGGGGTAAAAGCCGCCAAAAGTGAAAATAGCCGTACCGCAACGGGGGCAGCCCTGGTGCACGTTGACGTAGTGGGCCCGGGGGTAATCGGCCGGCGGCAATTGGCGCCACACGGTTTCGTCGTCCTGTGCCATCCACCACGCCAGCGCCTCCTCGTCCGGCGCCCGCGACACGGGCAAATCCTGCAAAGTTTGCCGCCGTTTGGTCGACTCAAAATCTCGCCCCACCGGCCAGCGGCGCGGCCAGTAGACGCCGTTGAACGGGTGCGGCCGGCGCAAATCGTCGAGGTTGCGCACTTGCACGACGGCGGTAGCTACCCGGCCGTTTTGCCATGCCTTAACAGTGTAATCCCCGCTTTTCTGAGGCGCTTTGAGATAGTAGAAAAATGCTTCGTCGCGCGCCGAATAGCGCTGGTCGAGCAATTGGAAATCGCCGCTATCCAGTTCGGGCTTTCCCTCTTCTACCTGGACCGGCAGGCGTAAATTGCGCCCGCTCAACACCACCCGCGGCGACCAGGGAATGCGGATATCCGCCATATTGTCCTCCTCTTCAAAGAGGATTAGATTAGAACCACAAACCGCCACTTAAAGGAGCTTATTTTCTAAATGTACTTAAAACACATACGCCCCTACCAATTGCACGAAGCCGTGGCCGCCGATTACCCCCTTCTGGTGCCGGCCGGCTGTATTGAAACCCACGGCCCCCACATGGCGCTTGGCCACGACACCATTATCGTCGAGGAAATTTGCGATCGCATCGCCGAGAAAATGGATGTGGTCATCGCCCCCTCCTTTGACTACGGCCCTACCGGCTATGCCCTGGGCGGCCCGGCCGACGGTACCATAGACCCCGATTACAACGCCTTTGGCGGTCACGTAAAAGCCATCCTGCGCAATTTTATTGAAATGGGTTTCAAACGCATATTTGTCATCATCATGCACCAGGGCATGGGCGGCCCCCTGGCCCTGTCGTGTTCCAAGGCAGCAGCGGAATTGAGTGTTGAAATGGTCCTGGAAAAACACCCGCGCGGCTGGTGGGCCGACACGCAATTGGCCAAAACGGCCAACATCTTTGGCGGCGTCCAGATCCACCCCATGATTTTGCCCGAGGCCTCGCCGCCGGCCAACGGCGACCACGCCGGCCACAACGAAACCTCCTTCTTACTGGCCACCCGCCCCGAGTTGGTGGAACAGGATCGGCTTGACGAAAACGCACCCTGGTACTGTCAGCTGGGCGAAGAGCGCAACAGCTGGAACGCCAACGCCGAACACGGCCAAATAATGGTCGACGCCGTAGTCGATGCCTGGGTAAACCTGTTGAGCGCTTAAAAACGCATTTGCAACGCGGATATTCGTTTGGCGCAACTGCGGCGGCCTAAATGACATCGACGCGAGTAATCGCGATCGACCTATATGGTGCCTACTCGCAGACGCTATGCTTCGACCGGCCGAAAATCCGTGTAGCGCGTACCGCGCTCTCCTCTTTCCCCCCGCACCAAAAATACCGGAATGGGATGCTGATCCATGTCCACCCAGGCCGTCTCTGTGCTGCAATAGCGAATGGTGTATCCAGCGCGCCGCCGCTGGCTTTCATTAACCTGGCTGCCGTGCAGGATGTACGAATCGTGAATGGACACACTGCCCGCCCCCATTTCCATCAACACCGCCGTGGCCTCCACCTCGGGCGCCACCTCCACTTTCTTGCGCAGTGTCTCCTCCTCGCGAGCAGCCACCGTATCCAATTCCCTGTACCCCCGGTGCGAACCGGGAATGATCTGCATGGCGGCGTTGTCGGCGTTGGTATCGTCCAGCGCCAACCAAACCGTCACCACATCGGTGCCGTGCACACTGGTCCAGTAATTGTTGTCCTGGTGCCATCCCACACTGCGCCCGTCCCCCGGCATTTTGATAAACATGCTCGAATACACCAGGATTAAGTTGGGTCCCAGAATCGCCTCCACCGCATCGAGCAAACGCGGATGACTGCACACCTCTAACCAAAAGGATTCTTTGCTGTGGGGCTCGCCGTAGTAATTAGCCCCGTCCAGAAAGTCGGCGCGCGTCGCCACCTCCAGGGCGTGCTGCATGGACGCGACCTCATCGGATCCAAAAACGTCAGGAAAAAAACAATACCCCTCCTCGGCGAACTTGCTGACGTCGGTATTCAAATCCCGCTCCTATTGGCGGTTGAACAACTGCAAAGGCACGCCGTTGGGCCCCTCAAAAAATGCCAGAGTCAATCCCTCCACTCCGGGATTGAACGGTTCCACCGCCATCTCTACTCCCTTGTCGGCCAGCGCCTGCGCACTTTCGTCCATATCGCCCACTTTAAAAGAGATGTGGTGAAAACCCGGAGGCAACCCCATGGTCTTCTGCGGCATCAACTCCAGAATCATATCGCCGGCCTTCAGAAAAACGTAGTCTTCATCGTCTTCGGCCGGGAAGCGCTCAACGACGACCAGGTCTAACTTTTCGGTGTAGAACTTGACGGCGCCTTCGACATCGTCGGTTATCAGGGCAATTTTGTGGATTTTATTGATCATATATGCTCTCCTATCGTATGTCGGGCAGTATAGCGGCGATACCTAATTATGACTCCTTTTCGAGGACGGTGTCCTCGCGCTCCAGGCGCTCCCACATCGCCTTAAATTCGGGCGTACCGTCGTCGTCCCAGTACTCTGTGGATACAGGCGCCGCAAAACTCATGGGAATCCGCCTACTCCAATCCGGCCGCACCATGAAGTGGGGATTGTTTGGGTCGGGCGTATTGTACATGCAAGCGCCGTTTTTAAAACGCGATTTGAGTATAAACTCTGTTTTTTCCGTTTTTTGTAAATTTTTGAGCCGTTCCAATTCGTCGCGATCCAGGGTCAATCCCAAGCCCGGCGCTTCCGGCACCCGCACAAAACCGTTGACCGGCTCTAAATCCTGGCGTACCACGTCGCTCTTCCATATCTCTTTGGCGTTGATCAAGTGCAGCGTGGCCGAGGGAAAAGCCGCCATCATATGCACTGTCATCGCCCGGGTGATATTGCCGCCGGTATTCTGCAACATAAAAGGCACATTGCCCGCGGCGAACAGTCCGGCGCGGTGCGCCGCCTCTCCAATGGTGTAATGCCCCAGCATGTAGGCATCGGCCGGGCGCATGTACACTTCGTGCGTCCCTCGCATCGGAAAGTGGTGCAACACAATGGTTTTGTCGATGCGCCGCCGCAAGTCGATATATCCCTGCAAATCCTCGCCGGGCAGCGGGTCTTCAAAACAGCCGGCGATGCGGTATTGCGCCAACTGAGCCAACAACTCGGGCATGTGGTCGTCGGTGCCGTGCATGGTAAAGTCGTAGTGAATCTTAAACCCTTCCGGCGCCACCTCCTCCATGGCCACGGTCTGGTCGATGACATTTTCAAACGGCGACAAGTGGAATTTGAGCCAGGTGTAACCGCGCGCCGCATAGTGCTCCACCGCCTCGGCCATGCGTGCCGGGTGGGTCGACACCGTCCAACTGCCCACCGGCACCCAGGAGCGATATTTTTGTCCAAAGAGCTGGTACACCGGCACCCCGGCGGCCTGGCCCATTAAATCGTACATCGCCGTGCCCAACCCCAGCGAAGTCTGGTCCCCCATCCAGTCAAAGGGATTACTGTCTTTATACTGGTCGATGATCTCCTGCGACGCCGTACTGCCCCCCTCGCCCAACCCCACCCGGCCGTCGTCGGTATGCGCCACGTACACAGTGCGCCGCCCCATGTCGTGGTAGTGATTGAGTTGGTAGGCGATCCAGTCGTGGTATTCGAGGCCGATCTCGTGAACTTCAATTTCTGTGACCTTCAATATAGCCTCCAGATAAGCTTTTCTGCCTTATTTTTCTAGCACCATGCCCTCGCGCTCGACGCGTTCAAACATGGCCTTGTATTCGGTCGTGCCGTCGTCGTCCCAGTACTGGGTGGCAATGGGCGCCGCATAACTGTGCGGGATCTGCCGCGCCCGGTCGGGCCGCACCATGAGGATGGATTTTCCCGGTCCCATATTGTAGTACATCTTTGTGCCGTTCTTAAATTGCGATTTGACGATCCAGCTGGCCTGTTGGGGCAATTGCAAATTTTCCAAACGCGCCAGTCCGTCGCGATCCAGAGTCAATCCCAAGCCCGGCTCTTCCGGCACGCGCACAAAACCGTTTATCGGCTCCAGGCGCTCATGCACCACGTCGCTCTTCCAGGTTTCGGTGTCGTTGTGAAAGTGGAAGTTGCCGGTGGGGAAAGCCGCCATCATATGCGTCACCATAGCCCGTGTAATATTGCCCCCCACATTCTGCAGCATAAAAGGGGCATCAGAGGCGGCAAACAACCCCGCGCGCCGTATGGCGTCGCCGATTTTGGCATGCCCCAGCATGTAGATGTCCGCCGGCCGCATGTATACCTCGTGCGTCGCCCCCATGGGAAAGTGATGCAACACAATGGGTTTGGCGATGCGCCGCCGCAAGTCGATATAACCCTCTATATCCTCTCCCGGCAGCGGGTCCTCAAAACAGCCGGTGGTGCGGTATTGCGCCAGTTCTTCTAATAATTCTGGCATGTGATCGTCGGTGCCGTGCATGGTGAAGTCGTAGTGAATCCTAAAACCCGCCGGCGCCACCTCTTCCATGGCCGCGACCTGGTCGAAGATGTTTTCAAACGGCGACAGGTGGTATTTCATCCAGGTATACCCTTGCGCCGCATACTGCTCCACTGCCTCGGCCATGCGTGCCGGGTGGGTCGACACCGCCCAACTGCCCGCCGGCACCCACGAGCGGTACTTCTGTCCGATGAGTTTGTACACCGGGACTCCGGCCGCCTTACCCATCAAATCGTACATCGCCGTGCCCAACCCCAGCGACAGCTCGTCCCCCATCCATTCAAAGGGGTTGCTACCCAGGTACTGGTCGATGACGTCCTGGGGTTCGGTGTTGTGGCTCTCGCCCAGGCCAATCAGGCCGTCGTCGGTGTGCGCCACGTATATGGTGCGCTTGCCGGGGCCGTAGAAGTGGTCGAGTTGGTAGGCAATCCAGTCGTGGTACTCAAGGCCGATCTCGTGGATCTCGATCTCTGTGACCTTCATGAAATCAGCCCCCGGCCACCACCTGCGCCTCCACCCGGGCCTGGCGGATGCACTGCCCCAGCAGCGGCACTCCTTCTCTTATGGACTGCATGCTGGCGTAGCCAAATGCCAGGCGCAGAAAGGGAATCTCCTCGTTGTGCAAATGGAAAGCCGAGCCGCGGGCACAAGCGATGTCGTTTTCGGCCAGCAGGTCAAACAGGCGGTCCTGGTCGACGTCGTCGGGAAAACCTACCCAGATAAACAAACCGCCCACCGGCTTAGACCAGGTGCAGATATCGCCCACGCTCTGCTCCAGCCCCGCAAATACGGCGTCGCGCTTTTCCTTTAGGGCGGCATTGGTATGTTCCAGGTGATCCCACAAGCGGTCGCGGAACAACTCGGCCACGACTGAAGCTGCCAGCAGGCTATTGCCCCCGTCGTAACGCCGGTCCAAAATGCGCTCGAGCATGGGCGGCCGGGCCACTAGATAGCCCAAACGCACCCCCGGACCCAAAATCTTTGACAGCGAGCAGATGTAGAGCAAATTGGGGGCGTCGTCCAGGGCGTAAAGCGAGGGCTCTTTGGGCCCCTCAAAATGCACGTCGCCGTAGCAATTGTCCTCCACCAAAATGGCGTTGTAGCGCTTGGCCACTTCGATAAACTCCAAGCGCCGCTGGCGCGGCATCACCGTGCCGTTGGGATTTTGATAGGTGGCCAGCGTGTAAATGAAGGCCGGCGGCGTGCCCTTGCGCTGCAAATCCTCCAGGGTCTCTTCCAGTGCGTCGATGCGCATGCCTTGGTCGTCCTGGCCCACCCCCACCAGCTCGGCGCCCAACTTCTTATACGCGGCAATAGTCCCCGGGTAGCTCAAATCCTCCATGACGACAATGTCGCCCGGTTTTTGCAACAGCGCCTCGCCCACCAGGGTAACGGCCTGCATGGAGCCGTTCATCAACGCGATGTGGTCGGGCAATACCTCTACGCCCTCGCGCTCGCCTTCGCGCGCCGCCATGACTTGGCGCAGGCCCAAGTGCCCCAGATCGCCCGGATAGGTACAAAATTCATCCCCCACCTCGGCGACAGCGCGGGCGGCGGCGGCGGCCATTTCCTCGGTGGGAAAGATCGCCGGATCGGTGCGTCCGCTGCCAAAATCGTACTTCGGCATAGTGTTTTCCTCTCTCTAGGGAGTGCAACTCTTGTGGTAAAATGAGATTTGCCCTTAATATATATCACGATTACTTGCCAAACCAGCAGAGAAAGGACAGATTGATGAAGGCAGCACAATTGGTTGCGCCGCGTACCTGGAATATCGTCGAAGTGGAAAAACCCACCCTCACTGACACGCAGATGTTGGTGCGCCTAGAACGGGTGGGTATTTGCGGCAGCGACAGACCTTCTTACACCGGCGTCTACCCTCCCTTCCCTCTGGCACCCGGCGTTTCGGGACACGAGGGCGTTGGCATTGTCGAGGCCGCGCCCAACGGGGCCTACCAAGAAGGGGATCGAGTCTTGCTTTGGGGCTTCGACCGCGGCCTCTACCAGGAATACGTGTTGGCCTCCACCGACGGCGGTTGCATCAAACTGCCCAACGACGCCCCGCCCGACACCCTTTTGATGAGCCAATTGTTGGGCACGGTAATTCACTGCTTTTACAAATTGGGCAATATCATCAACCAAGATGTCGTCGTTCTCGGCCAGGGGCCGGTGGGACAACTCTTTAACGCCACCCTGCGCAATTTGGGGGCGCGCCGCATCATTGGTGTCGACCCGGTCGATTTTCGCCGCGAGGTATCCCCCCAGATGGGCGCCACCCACACCCTCAACCCCGACAATTGCGATCTCGTAGAGGAAGTCACCGCCCTCACCGACGGCAATATGGCCGACATCGTCATCGAAGCCATCGGCGGGGAGGACACCCTCAACCTCAGCAGCCACCTGCTGCGGCGCAACGGCACGCTCATCTACTTTGGCGTGCCCGACAAGGAACACCCCGAGGGGCTCATGCAATTTAAATTCATGAATTTTTTCCGCAAAGAAATCCGCATCGTCACGTCGGTGGGCCCCCAACCGCTCAAAGATTACACTATTGCCTTCGATTGGATCACCCAAAACCGCCTGGACGTCTCGCCCATCCTCACGCATGTTATGCCGCTGGAGGAAATTCAGAGGGGTTTTGAAATAGCTTTTGAGCAGCCCGGAGAAGAGAAGGCAGTTAAAGTGTTGATTAAATTCTGAAAAAACTAAGGGCCGGTATTTAGTCGTTACATCTGCCAACTGCCCTCCGCCCCACACAGCCTCTTTTAATAAACTAAACGCTCTTCAGCCACCGACCACCTCCCCGCGCGAACCTCCAATTTCCGATCTACCGGCGTCAGCAATGTTATCAATACCCTAAATGCCTCAGCGTCGATCTCGCTGTTCCGCATAGCCCACATGCGATGTGCCAGGTCGCCCGGCCCTATCGAGATCGCGTCTGCCCCCACCCGATAGGTGGCATAACCCCCCTTGAGGAAAATGGCGCCGCCAGCCCCACCTTGTACCACACCGCTGTCCAACTCGCACTCACCCCCCGGCGCAAAATTGCACTCGATCTGAAACGGCACGCCCTCTACCCCCCCTGCTGACCGCACCCCTAGGTCAAAACCGCCTTCCACCTCGCAAATGTGCAATTCCACTTCCAACGCCGGCAATTCATACGTCTGGCGCCGTCCCCGAACCTGGCGCCAATTATCGGCATTCACCTGCTCGTCGATGGGCAGCCAGTATACCCCACCGACGTAATCCTTCTCTGGATAAAGCCGGTTGCGCCCACGGTGGCGCATGAACACACCGCCTTCATCGCCGCTAAAATCTTCCCCTTCAAATTGGCCCGTGGCAAAGTAAGTGGAAGAGATCTTCATTGCCGTCAACATCGCACCGCCGTAGCGCAAGGCGAACGGTGCCGTGATGCCCGCCGCCACAGTAGCACTCAAATCTTGCCGGCGCACCCGCCACAAGCCCGATGCCGAATAGAGTTTGGCGTAAGAATCGGGCAATTGCGTTTGCGGCAAAAGCTTTTCTCGCCACTGTGGATTTTCGGCCATCAGGCATAGCAACCAGCCCGCCGAAGAATCTTCTTTTTTAAACAGCCATTCGGCAACGCTGCCATAAAGACCGTTGTCGTCCAGATGCGCCATCTCAAAATAGCTGTCGACCAATCCCCCCGGCACGGTGCGTGTACCGCGATCCTGGCGGCTGGAAATATTGGTGACTACGGTGCCGTCTCCGTGCATCAGGTGGTATGACATGTTCAGGTTGCACCGCACCGGTTCTAATAACTCGGGCCGTTTTAAAATGCCAGCGGCAAAACGCAGGGCGCGATTGCACACGGCGTTGTACACCCCAGTGCTGCGTTCGATGTATTCGCCGTCGGCATTCATATCAATCCCTTCTCCCAGATAAGCTTCTATGACGTCCATCACGTCCAAATCGGGAAAGAGGTCCCATGCCTGCGCCAGCGCCGCGGTCAGCACCCAGCGGTGGTTGGGCGTATGAAAACCACCGGCCGCCATACCCGCGGCTGCCGTGTTAATGAGTTCGCCAAGCGCCGTGTCAATTTGCCCTGCCCCCTCATTTCCCCGCTCGGCTTCGCGGCGCGCCATGCGGACCACCGGCGCCAATCGCTGCACCACAAATCCCGTATCCGGCGCCGAATCAAAATTGGTAATAACCAGATCAAAACACCCCGACGCTCGGCGCACCCGCCGAGCGTATTCCGCCGCCAACAATACCCTTTCCAGTACTTCTTCATTGTTGTAATATCTCGATTCTGGCAGCACACAGGCAGTAGCTGGCACCGCCACTGAACCCACGTTTGTCGGGCCGCTCAGGCCATCCGCCGGCGACACAAAACCGCCCCTATCGGCCCGCCCTTCCTCTACAACTTGAGCCGCCAGCACCTTTTCCACTTGCCCGTCTAATTGGCGTATTAAGTGCGCGTATTCAATCATACTTATCCTATATCATTTTGTATTTGTATATTATACTGAGATTATACATTCACCATCAAACGACAAGATCGCGCCCAATTGATAATTCCCCGGCTGAGTAACCCCTTAACTCCACTCTATCTTATTCACTCTCCGGCACCCACCTCCCATTTTACCTATGGCTAAAAACCAATGGAGGAAAATTTCACCTTTTTAGATCTCGGCTCTCTTAACGACGACGACTTAGAGTTGTCCCTGATCTCCCAGACTAAAAGCTATCCCAGCCAGGTCCCGGTTTACAATTTTGAAATGCGACAGCCGAGCAACGCCACGGCGATGGGCAGGATTTCCCTGCGCGTCAGCAATAGCGAATATACCCTATTGTATGCCGGCCACATCGGCTACCGCGTTTTTCCAGAATATAGAGGCAATCACTACGCCGCCCGCAGTTGCCACTTGCTCCTGCCCCTGGCCCGACGCCACGGTATCAACCCCGTGTGGATCACCTGCAATCCAGATAACGTCGCCTCCATACGAACGTGCGAAATTCTCGGCGCCACCTATTGCGAAACCGTGGACCTGCCCAAAGACATCGACATGTACAATTACGGCGAACGCCAAAAGCGACGCTACTGGATATAATCAAAAATAAAATCTATATGTTTTTGTACAACCGCTCATCTCTATTACTGGCCACCTCGCTTCTCGACGACGAGGTCCTTTCCCAACATATCCCGCCACACTGTCGATGCGGCCCCCCGCTACCGTTGCAGTGGGAGGAAAGGGAAGAGGGATTGTATTGCTTTAGCGTAGACCTACCACGAGATCTCCTCCTATATACACAGGCTATCGTGCCTTGCCTATCTTCCACGGCACCGCAATACGGCTATGTTTTTATTCTTGAAGCCCAATTGGCTTCTGGCCGAATTCAACGTTCACTCAGCCCCATTGGCGACTTTCCCCAAGCCCTCGTGCCCACTACAGCCGAATCTGAGGAATCCGCAGCCATTGTAGCGCAAATTGACGTGTTTACCGTGCGCACTGCACCCTCAAAAGCGCGCCTCACCGTCTTGTTGGCCACCCCACACAGCGAAGCCTTCTTTAACCACCCCGCGCTGCTGACAATTTCTATCCAGGGCACGCGGCAAGCAACCTCATGCTCCCTATCACTACCCGCTAACGCGACTATAGTCGTCCCCCCTAAGAGCCAGATGACAGAAGACCCCAAAATAGCGTCGCGCATCTGCTCTCCCACCTCCCTGTCCATGGTACTCGATAGTTTTGGCAACAACACTAAACCCGCTCAATTGGCCCACTCGGCCTATCACCCACAGCACGACCTGTACGGCGTGTGGCCGGCCAACATACACGCCGCCTCGCGCTGGAAGGCGCTGGGTTACCTCCTGCATTTCCCCTCATGGGATGCGGCGCGTTATTTGCTAAGTGCAGGTCTGCCCATCATCGCCTCCGTGCGCTACAAAGAAGGGGAACTCACCCAGGCCGCCATAAGTGCAACCCACGGCCATCTACTGGTGGTCCGCGGCTTCGACGAAAACTGGGTTGAAACCAATGACCCGGCCGCTCCTAGCGGGACGGCGGTGCAGCGCTCTTATCGGCTGGCGGAATTTCTAGAAGTGTGGCTCGGACGCGGCGGGCTAGGTTATATTTTACTGCCGCTCGCCACCTTCACCAAATAAGCGCCCTTATGCCAATAACTGTATCGCGTCTCCACGCAACCGCCCTTTACCCTATTTTACTCCTGCTGTTATCCACCTCAATCTACGCCTACATTTTCGACGCCAAACTAGATCTCCAGGGCGATAACGCCAAGTATTACCTCCTGGGCAAAGCCTTGCATTTGGGCGCAGGCTATATTGACCTTGCGCCGCCGATCAGACCGCAGCGGTAAAATATCCCCCGGGTTATCCCACCTTGATCGCCTCGTTAATGGCCCTATTCTCTGGCGACATTGGGGTCGTCAAGATGGCCAACGGTTTTCTCTTTATCGCAACCGCGCTCTTGCTCTACCATCTCTTTAACACAATCGGAGACAGCGCACACCTGGCATTTATCGCCGCCCTTTTTACCCTGGCCAACGGCCATATGCTCAGATCTTCCACCATCATCATGAGCGAGATCCCCTTCTTATTTTTTAGCCTACTCACACTGTTACTTTTTATTCGCGTCGGCGATGCAACCGACTTAAAAAGTGCGTGCAAAACCCCTATACCTACCTATATCTAGCCAGCCTCACTTACGCCTTCTACTTGCGCTCTGCCGGACTCTCACTTTGGGTCGGCGTTGGCCTCTCTTTAATTTTGCGCAAGAACTGGCGGCTTTTGCTAGCTGTGGGGATCGGCTATGCCTTCTGCATTCTCCCCTGGCTCTCAAGGGGTAGCAAGTCGGGCGGCAGCAACTATATAATCGAATTTTTAATGATCAATCCATACAGGCCAGAATTGGGTAGTATTGGCCCCTTAGAATACCTGATGCGCTTAGCCACCAACGCCGAACGCTACATTCTAGCTGAAATTCCTTACGGCTGTTTTAGATCTCTGAACTTGCCCCTGAATTTTGTCGAGATTGCCAAATTCTACCAGTATCTCTTGGCGGTGGCCTTTTTTGCCTTCATTGTCTTGGGCGCTTATAAGATAAAGAGGCAGCGCGCCTTAATAGTGGGTTTTCTCTTGGGTACTGCTGTCATTCTTCTTTCTTGGCCGCCCGCCTGGCACGGTTCCCGCTTTATCCTGCCCATAGTACCGATATTGCTCTTCTGCTTTTTAAATGGTCTGAATGAAACGCTGGCTTGGAAGACTAAAAAGAGAGAATTATATCGCCCCCTCTTCTTTCTTCCCCTTCTCCTCTTCACCGTACCGGGAATCCAAACCCAACGAGATTCTGCCGTCTTTGATTATCCAGACAGCTGGAACGATTATTTTCAGGTGGCCGAGTGGGCTGCGCTGCACACCAACAAAAACGCCATAATAAGTTGCCGGAAACCCACGCTATTCTACTTGCACTCCCAGCGGCGCACTACATCTTATCTCTTTACCCCGGATGGAAATGAATTCATTGCCGACTTAGAGCGGCGACAGGTCGATTACGTGGTATTGGACGCATTGCAATATTCTTCAACAAAACTCTACCACGAGCCAGCCATGCGAAAATACAAAGAACGTTTCTTGGAGATCTTTAAATCGGGAGAACCGCCGACTTATTTATTTAAATTCCTGCCGCCCACTCCCTAAACTCCACCACCGCCTCGAGTCGCCCGCACTAAGCTTTGTCCCAGCGTTGAAAACCTGCGCAGGACGGCAACAGCACTGCGAGTCCCCCAAGGCCTGGTCAGCAAAACCTGCAGTATATTCCCCAACTTCAAGCGCCAGCGAAACTCCGCCCGCCATTGATCCTCGTAGCGTTGCAAGAACTGAGCTGCTGCCATCTCGCCCTTGAGGTACACATGAGCTAGAGCACCAACTATTTCCCCCATACGCAGGGCCATGGATATCCCATCGCCGCACAACGGACTGATCCCCCCTGCCGCATCCCCCACCAATAATACCCCTCCTGCCACCCTTTGGACTGGCCCAAAGGAGAGGTTGGCCACGGCCACAGCCTCGCTCCAATTGCCTTCCATATTTTTAAGGCGTTGCGCCAACAGCGGATTGTGCCATAGGATCTGCTCAACAAAGTTGCGGCAGTCTCCTCCAGCCCATCTAAAGCGATCCGTTCGGGTCAGCAAACATAGATTGACCTTGCCCTCCTCCACATTGCACAGGCCGGCATACCCCCCCTGAAAATTGTGCAATTCCACCAACCCCTGGGGAAATGTTCCTTTGTGATGCAATTTGAGCGCCATCCATCGCCCTTTAGCTCTGCCTTTAACCCCCAGGCGATTGAAAAGGACATTCTGCTTGCCACAGGCCAGTACCGCTAGGCGCGCCCAACTGCTCCAACCTCGTTCCGCCAAGCTAAAACCGTCGTCCATGCTACCCTCTACCCGATCTACTTTCACCCCTTGGGCCACGTCTACCCCTACCTCGGCGCACCGTTCCACCAAGCGGTGATCCAGATACTTGCGGCTGACACCCAGCCCTACTTCCGGCAAGGTTGCTTGCCAGACCGTACCTGCCAGACTACTCACCCCCACGGTTTTGATTGAGGGGAAATAGCCATTGGGGTCTTGTAAATTCAGCCCCATTTGCCGCAAGCTTGTAATGCCTTCGGGCGAAAGGAATTCGCCGCACAGCTTGTCTACTGGGTAACGGCGGCGCTCCACCAACAACACCTTCCACCCCGCCTGCCGCAAGTGATATGCCGTAGCACATCCGCCCGGACCGGCTCCTATTACGGCCACATCATATTCCATTTTTCTTTAGCGCTGTAAGGACATAACGAAATGCCCAACGCCGTTTTATAGCACTCTTCTCCAATTGCCCCAGTACAACCAACTCTCTCAAGTCGGTCTCGCTAAAACCGCGCAACACGCTCAGCGGCGCATCGTGGCGCACCATAGCACTGCGCGAAAAAAGACGCGTCAGCCATTTGATGCTGTAATAGGCAAAGGGATGGCGGTGCAGGTCGTTTATTATCATCCCGCGTCGGCACAAAGCGTACATATTGCACAGCAAATGCGCCGCTTCTTCTCGGGCAAAGTGGTGCAAAAACATGCCGCTGTGGACCACGTCAAACGACTCTTTGGCAAAAGGCAAATGGAAGACATCCGCTTGCAAAAATTCAACTTCCCCTAACGCTGACCACCGCTCTTTAGCCCAGGCGCAAATGCGTGGATTAAAATCCACCGCTACAATCTTTAATCGCAACCCATTGGCGCGCGCCCATGCGACCATGGAGGCGGGTATATCCCCCGCCCCCGTTCCCAGGTCTAAAATCTGCAACGCATCCTGTCGCCGACCACCAAGCAAATATTTTAAACCTTTAAGGCTGGCGCGTTGCCCGCCCAAAAAGCGATTAAACAGTTCCAGTTCGCGCAACGCATAGAACAAATCCTCGCCCGCTGCCGCCGCCTCATCCATATATTCTCGCCCTCGTTGGCGCTGACTAAAATCTGCCATCTCCTATTCCCTTACCCATGTCAACCCCTCTATACTCAAACCGGGCCCAAAGGTCAATGCCACACCACTGCGCTGACCATTTTGAGCTTCGTCCAGAATTTTCTGCAAAACAAACAATACCGTTGCCGACGACATATTTCCATACTCCCGCAAGACGGACCTGGCGGCCGCCAATCGACTCGGATCCAAGCGCACTGCGCGTTCAACTGCATCCAGAATGGAACGCCCGCCCGGATGGACCGCCCACATATCAATCCCGTGCGACACCCATCGATCACCGGCCAGTAAATGCTCTATAAATGCCGGAAGTTCTTGACTAATGACTGCCGGAGCCGTGAGGGCTAATCCCATGCTATACCCTTTATCGCCAATACGCCACGTTACTATTTCTCGCGTTTGCGGCACCAAAAAAGATGCAAAATGACGCATGCGACA
>CAXGRO010000041.1:0-17118 GCA_964012055.1 uncultured bacterium | reverse complement strand
CATCAAAGCCTGTTTTCAGCATACAGGACTTTTATTTTAGATCTTTGTCTGAGGACCTATAATACCCCCTATACAGACAGTATAGAAGATCTGCGAGGCGATTTTATCGAGCGAGTTCCCACGCTTATCAAGGAAGAAACAGATAAAACAGATTTACCGTTCCAACCTCATGTCGTCTGTAATATTACAGACGCAGAGGTTGATTTTCTGAACGAAGTATTTCAGCTATCAGAGAATGTAAAATTCAGCGCCGGGAGGAAAATAGGGTTAGCGGTCTTCGATGGGACGTTTTTCCGCCAGTGTATCTTCGATTTTGCGCTGCAGGTCGAGCGGTTCGGTGGGATTTTTAGGCTCTGGCTGATTCATGGATCTTCTCCAGAACAATACTGTGGACACTTTTTGTAAGTCATTGATAAATAACGGCTTAGGAAAATAGATATTGAAATTTGTAACTTGTTGATAAATAATCATTTACGAATTTCAACCTTACAAAAATCCGCTCAAAATCGAAAAAGTGTCCACAGTATTGCAGAAAACTGGCAGAATAAAAGATTATCAAGTTGTTAGGGAACCAGTCGTTCAGGGCGTCGTAGCATAAAATGGCAGATAGTCGGTGTTGGGCGATATACCGACTATGTCGTCGCCGCGCCAGTGGAGCTGGTATTCGACACCGTCCGTGGTTTCGCTCATGATTTTTTCGGGCAGATCGTATTCGATGACAATTTGCGCATCGGGTGGCGGTTGCTCGACAAAGAGGAAACCGCCGATCTGCTGGGCGGATGCGGACTCGCCGTTGATGGTGAGCTGCACCGAGTCCGCCGGCGTCCACGCGGGAATGCGCACGAAGAGTGGTTTTGTCACCTTGGGCCAGATTTGCAGTTTGCCCGTTTGATTGCGCGCGTTCGTCAGGCGCAGGCGGTCGTCTTCGTAGTCGAAGTGGAAGTTGATGCGCAAGCCGGCATCGGTGTCGTCGACAATGCTCTGGTAGATATCGCACAAAGTGTGCAGGTCGGCCGCCGTGATGTCGGTGGTGGGCCAGGCTTCGCCGTGGGGGTGGCGGTGCATGCCGCCATAGGCGCCCATGGCGCGCGCGTCGAGGTTGGCGTGTAGGTCGTGGCCGTCGTCCTCCATGGGGGTGAGGCCCAGCGGCTCGGTGATTTGCGAGGGCAGGATGCGACAGCGCACGATGCGTTCGGCGTCGTCGAGGAATTCGCCGTAGCCCAGGCGGGCCAGCCACAGAGCCAGCTGGGCGGCGTCGCCGGGTGACGAGGTTTCGCCCTTGCGGTCGAGGTGCCAATCGTGCGAGATAAAACCCGACTGCTTGACGCGGGCGCGCACGGTAGTGGCATAGGTTACGGCAATGCGGTCAATGTAGTGGCGCTGGCGCGTCAGCTGGCCGTAGAGCAAGAGCCCGCGGTAGGTGCCCAAAAGCGAGTGGGTGTGCATGAACTCGGCCTTGGGCTCGCTGCCGTCGGGTCGGGTGATGAGGTCAAACTGGAAAGTGGCGACGCGATCGGCCAGTCGCAGGGCGGCTGTGCTGCCGGTAAAAATGTAGAATTCCACCAGCGCTTCCAGCAGGCGGCCCTGGTTTTCGGTGAGGCGCACGCCTTTTTTCTCGCGCTGTCCGGGGGTGTCGCGGTCGACGTCTAGGCCGGCCTTCTGGGCGATGTCGATCATCAGGGCGTAGTCCCAATGTCCGTCGTCCTGGATATAGCGGTCGAGGGCCTGGATCATCTCGTTGCCCGCATCGACGGCCCACTGGTTGTCGCGCCAGCGCACCAGGGCGGTGAGGGCGAGCAAGGCTTCGCGCTGCGAGTGCTCGTCGACCCAGCCGGGTGGGCGGTGTTCCAGCGGCATCAGCAGGCCGCAGACGTGCAAGGGGTTGTCGAGGCATTTTTTGAGGTTGGCGAGCATCGCCGTTTCAACTTCGTCCGGCCAGGCAAAGCCCGTCGCCGCTTGCAGGCGCAGCATGGCGTCCCACCAGCGGCCGATGTTGTGGGCCGGGTAGTCCATTTTGCAGCGTGCCTGCAGGGTCTCGCGGACGATCTTGAAGTTCCACAGCGGCATCATGTCGTAGGCCGGTGAAAGGGTGTGCAGCAGGTTGGCGCCGGCCAGTTCCATGGATTCTTTTAGGGGTAGCATAGATTTATTGGCTGTCCTTGGAGCGCAGCGAATAGAGTCAGATCGAACGGTTATAATCTTTTTTCTTTATGCTTTTTAAGCGGGTAGCGGGCATTCTTTTGAGACGCTGATTCTGTGGATCAATCTCTATACCTACAGACTCCAATGCCGTGACGCCCAGGATAGGTTCGGTGTTGTTATCGCCAAAGATTACGGTGCCACCTACGAGGTCGCCCATGAATTCAATATCAGCCGTCGTTATGTCCATCTTTACCTCGCTGCCGTCGGCCAGTTCATAAATTCTTTGAGATTTTGGCGCGAGTCCAATGTTCTCCAAATGCTCTCGCGGCACCAGTGAATCGATAGCGCCCGTGTCCACTAAGAAGAGCCCTTCCCAAAAATCATCTGGATCGGCGGGATTGCGGATCGTAACTGTTACATGCGTTGCGCCCATTTTTGATCCTTTCTGTAGCGATTCGCGAATTCGCTCTTTTCCCCTATCCTTATATTATAACGATTTATCTCATTTCACCAATCAGCGCTGTTGACGTATCTCCGCGCGCCGCCGTCGAGTCGCTTCTTCATCCACCTGCCAGCGCTCCGTATCGATCACAACGCCGTAATCTCGCTCAGCGACATCCAGATCGAAATACCCCAAGCGCACGTCCTCCAGCACTTTCTCCGGCGGCCGCTCGAACGGGTCGCCGTAACCGCCGCCGCCCGGCGTCTCCAAACGTAGGACGTCACCTACTTGCAGGCGCACGCCCTCATCTTTGCTGATGTGGGGCGGGCGGTATTTCTCGCCCTGGAGGAAGAAGGTGTGGCGCGCCGATTGGCCCGGTTGGCCGCCCAGAATGCCAAACGGGGCAAAGCGGCCGCGCTCGCCCAAGAGCGAGGCGCTGGCGGTGCCGCGGCGCAGGTGGAATTCAAAGACGATGCCCTGGCCGCCGTGACGTAGTCCCGCCCCACCCGAATTTTCGCGGATGGCGTAGCGCTCGAAAAGCACGGGATAGCGCGCTTCAAAGATTTCCAATGCCTGGGTGCGGGCCAGCGCCAGGGTGGGGTTGCCGTTGATCAGGCCGTCGGTGAGGAAGTTGCCGCCGTAGCCGCCGCCCAAAAAGGAGTAGAAGACGTAATAGCCCTTGTCGGGGTCTTCGCCGCCCACCGAGAGATTGGTCACCGTGCCCATGGGGGCGGCGTAGGCTTTTTCGGGCATGGCTTGACCTAGAGCACCCAACACCACGTCGATGACGCGCTGGCAGACCTCGGCGGCGCAGCCGGCCACCGGGCGCGGGTGCTGGGCGTGCAGAAAAGTGGTGGGGGGAATGGTGTGGGAAAAAGGGCGAAAGCAGCCGGCGTTGATCGGCACGTCCGGAAAGGTGTGCTTGAAGGCGATGTAGATGCCGGCTATGGTGGTACTGAGCACGCTGTTGAGCGGGCCCAGGCAGGGGGGGCTGCTCTGGGAAAAGTCCAGGTGGACATCGGTACCTTTGACTTGCATTTCCAGGCGCAGATCGAGCGGCTTCCACTCGACGCCGTCGCTGTCGATGTGGTCTTCAAAAGTGTAGGTGCCATCCGGGATGGTCTCCAGGTGGCTGCGCATCAATTGCTCGGAGCGGTCGTGCAATTCTTCGATGGCGGTGAAGACGGTGTCGGCGCCGTAGCGGTCGAGGAATTTGCCCAGGCGCTCGGCGCCGATGTTGAGCGCGGCTACCTGGGCCAGCAAATCGCCCAGGCGCTCGTCGGCGATGCGCACGTTGTGGCGGATGATTTCGATGACTTCGCGATTGAGTTTGCCGCGGTCGAAGAGTTTGAGCGGCGGCAGGCGCAAACCCTCCTGGTAAATTTCGGTGGCCTGGGTGGAAAAACCGCCGGCCACCCGGCCGCCCATGTCGGCCCAGTGGCCGCTGTTGGCTAAAAAAGTGGCCAGCTTGCCCTGGTAGAAGAAGGGCCTGACCATTTTGACGTCCATCAGGTGGGTGCCGCCCAGGTAGGGGTCGTTGATGATGTAGATGTCGTCGGGCGCCACGTCGTCTATGCGCTCGATTACCGAGCGCACGGTGTGTTCCATGACGTAGATGAAATTGGGCAGGCCGCGCGGGCCCTGGACGATGACGGCGCCGTCGCGCGCGTCGTAGATGCCGCTGGCGCGGTCGAGGCCGTCGGAGATCACCGGCGAAAAAGCCATGCGCTCTAAGGCGGCGTCCATCTCGTCGCCTATCTGCTCCAGGGTGCCGCGCACCACGGCCAGGGTGATGGGGTCGGTGGCCATGTCAGCTTATCTCCACTAAGAGGTTGCCGCCTTCTTGTACCCGGGCGGCGACCCCGGGCTCCAGCCAGATGGTGGTGTCGGCTTGTTCGATGACGGCCGGGCCGGCAATGCGGGCGTCCCAGGGCAGGGCGGCGCGCTCGTACAAAGGGCAGTCGACAAAGCGGTCGTCGATGTAGACCGGGCGGGTCTCTTTTTGAGCTTGTGACAGTGTCGTGTCGGGCCGGAGGACGAGGTCTTTGAGGTTTATTTCCGGGCGCACGCCGATGACGGCGGTGCGCAGGTTGACCAGGCGGCCTATTGCACCAGCAAGGCTGCGGTCATCCACCTGACCCGCGCCCTGGCGGTGGAGTGGGCGCCGCACAAGATCACGGTCAACAGCATTGCGCCCTTTGCCACGCGCACGGGACTGGGCCGCGGTTTTCCCGATTAT
This sequence comes from uncultured bacterium, assembly GCA_964012055.1. GTDB lineage: Bacteria > Latescibacterota > UBA2968 > UBA8231 > UBA8231 > CAXGRO01. Next base: position 12,295 of record CAXGRO010000041.1, on the reverse strand, counting down.
GAAGAGATGTTAAAACAGCGCGCCGAGTCCATTCCACTGGGCCGCGTGCTCAGCACCGACGATTTGAGCGGCGTGGCGCTCTTTTTGGCGAGTTCGGCTTCTGACTTCATCACCGGACAGTCGATTGTGGTCGACGGCGGATTTACTGTGCAATAAAAATTACAGGACGACTCGGGCCAGGTAGATAGAAGCCGGGGAGTACTTGCCGGGGAGTGGGCCGGGCCCCATCAGTAAGTTCTCGTCGATGGTTTGGGAGCAGGAGTAGTAGACGACGAGAAGATCGCCCTCGGGAGTGAGGACGATGCCGGGGTAGGCGTTGTCGCCCCAACTCGGCAGGGTGGTTTCCTCTTGCAACTCGCCGGTTGTTTCGTCTAGGGTCCACAGGCGAGTGGGGGCAAATAGGTCCATTTCCCTTTCGGGAGCAAAACGGGAGGGGGTTTCAAAGCCTTTTACGCGGGCGCGGCCGGCTATAACCCAGCGGTTGTCGACGCGGCGGACGGCGGGCGAGTTGAGCGGCGCGCTCAGAGGAATGCGTCGCCAGGTGTCGTACGGCGGGGCGCCCAGGTAGGCCATGGCCGGTCGGTGGGGGCGCATGGAGGCGCCGGTGCGGCTGACTACGAGGATTTCTCCCTCTGCGGTGAAATCGAAATCGGGCTCGTCGTTGTCGTCGGTGGCGATGTCGCTGACTTCTTGCCAGTGCAGGCCGTCGGCAGAGGTGAAGAGGGAGGCGCTCTCGAACATCTCGATGTCGTCGGCGTCGGGGATCATCTGTTCCAGCTCGGGTGTGATCTCCCAGGATTGGCCGTGACAGTGGTAGCCCACTACATAGTGATTGCTGGCGAAGGTGTGGGGGCGCCAGATGCGCCAGCCCGGCGCCAGCATGGGTTGCGGTGGGGAGAAGGATTGGCCGTCTGTGGTAAAGGCCAGGCCGGTGTGAAACGATTCGCCGTGGTGATTGAGCCAGCGTTCAAAGCTTTGTTCGGAGCCGGATAGTTCGAACCAGCGCTTTTTTAATTGAGTCTTTTCGGCGTCGGATATGTTTGGGTGGCCGCTGGCGTAGTAGTTGAACATTACAATGAGTTTGTCGTCGGTGGGCAGCAATTTGGGGCAGGTGCCACCGCGGGTGGCGTCGGCGGAAGGGGCCCACTCGTCGGATGCAGTTTCTATTACTTTCTCCCAATTTTCGCCGTCGGCGGAAGAGATGATGCAAATGCCGTGGCCGTTGGCGTGTCCTTTGCCGCCGCAGTTGAAGGCGACATAGTAGCGGTTGTGCCAGCGGCAAATGTCGGGCCAGGCGTTGTGTTTGCCGTCTTCGTAGATCTCCTGTACGTGTACCCAACGCATAGTATTATACCTAATTTCCGTTTTGGATTGGTTTATTTAGTGCTCGATCTATCTTCAATGAGCAGGCCGCGAATATCACAGTTTTGGCCCGAGCCGTCTTTTTCCATCGATGTGTAGAAGGCGCAAAAGATGCGGTCGTCTGGCAGGCGGACCAGTGAAGGGTAGGCGCAGTCCAAGTTGGTGCCCTTGTAGAGGAAGCCTAGACTTTGCCAGGTCTGGCCGTCGTCATCGCTCACGGCGCAGCTCATGCCGGGCTGGTCTTTGTCGACGTTGCGATAGGCGCAGAGGATAGCGCCCGAGGCCAATCGCAGCAGGGCGGGGCAATGTCCCGGCATGGGGGTGGGCTCCAGGTCGCTCCAAGTTTGTCCCTCGTCGGCGGAAAACGAGCGGTAGAGGTGGCCGGTTGCATTGGCCCGGATGACGGCGAGAAAGCGGCCATCGGGCAGGCGAATCAAGTCGGTTTCACTGGGGTTGATGTCGCCCCGCACGTCCTGGTAAATAATGGTGTAATCGGGCCAGGTGCGTCCTCCGTCGCTGGAAAAGACGACGGCCAAAACTCGGTTACTCCCGTCCTGGGAGTTTTGTGGAACGCCGTAAAAGGGGGACATGAATCTGCCGCCAGGCAGTTCTTGTAATTTGCCGTAACAAAACCCCCTTTCGCTGGGGCTGAGGAAAGGGAAATCGAGTTCTTGGCTGTGCTCTTGCCACGACGAGCCGTTGTCCAGGGATAAAGTAAAACGCCCTCGGGAGTAGAACGACCGCGCCGCATCCGCTGTTTCGAGGCGTTTGCCGCGTACGTAGTGGAGCAGCAGGGAGCCATTGCCGAGGCGGGGCATGCCGTGATTGGTGTATGTGTTCCAACCCGGCTCGGCGGCAATGGCGCGCTTGAAGGGCCAGGTTTTGCCGCCGTCGGACGAGCGCGCCATGCAGAGGGTGCCGTCGTTGGTGATGTGGTGGTCTCTGCCAGATCTGTAAACGACGACCAGGTCGCCGTTGGCGGCCACTTCGGCGGTGGGCCAGGCGCGGTGCCATTTCTCCGTTCCGCCGTCTACAACCACTTCGTCAATCAATTGAATTGGGGCGTTGTCGTCGAGCGTGCCAGTCATTTCTTTACCTCGTATTTAACCTGGACAAAACCGAAGTCGAAAACCCCGGTTTCCACATGAATCAGTTCTACGTCTTTTTGTAAGGCGCCGAACAGGGGTATTCCCTCTCCCAAAACGACGGGGATCAGGGTGATGGTGAGGTCTTCGATAAGGCCGGCGGCGAGAAAGCGCTGAATGGTATTGCCGCCGTCGATGTACAGCCGCTTGGCTCCTTCGGCCGTCAGTCTAGCGTGGAGTTCTTCGGGTGTTTCTGATGAGGAGGTTAGGGTGGTTGGCAGGTGGGCGGGGAAGTTGATCGGGTTGCTGCTCAATACAACGACCGGCTTGTCGCCGTAGGGCCATTGGCCGAAGCTCAACACTTTCTCGTAGGAGTTGCGGCCCATGACAAGCACCTCGACGGATTCCATGAAGGACACATAACCGCAGTCTTCGCCGGCCGGCACTATGGCGTTGGCCTTGTCGAGCCAATCCAGCCCGCCGTCTTGGCGCGCGATGTATCCGTCCAGACTGGTGGCGATAAATACGGAAGCTTTGGCGGCCATTGCTCTTTCTCCTAGCCAGTTTGAGAGATCCCACGTTTCTTCCAGAGCTTCCCTCACCGCTCCTTTGCGAATATGTCGCGCAGTTTGTCACCCCAAAGGGCGATTTGCTGGGTGGATAACATGCAGGATGGCCTTTCAGTCTAGTTTCCGACGATTTTCATCAATGTAATGCTAGAGCGAAGGAACTATATGAGACCGGCTGACCTCGTAAAAATACTCAACAAGCTACCCGAAGTCTAATACAACAGCCGCCCGTACAGGTAGATTGCCATGCACTGCTAGGTGCAGTATAATAAGTCCAGTTAGGATACGATCATTGTACTGCTGTATTGGTGACCTCTAATTGATCGCGTTCACAGGAGAGGGAATATGGCAAAATACCGCGGCGCCGTCATCGGCCTGGGCTGGATGGGCCTGCTCTACGACCTGGCGCAGCGCATGGGGGTTTGGCACGTAGACGACATCGACCGGCCGACGCCCGAGCTCGACGTCCATCGGAGATTTCCCTACCACAAGCGCTATTTGCGCCGCGAATTTTTGCCCACCACTTATGCGGAGGCGCTGTGGAGCCGGCCCGAAGTTGAGCTGGTCGCCGCCGCTGAGCGCGACCGCAAGCGCCTTGCCGCTTTTGGGGAGCGCTACGACGTACAGGCACTATACACCGACGCCAGGGAAATGTTGCGCCGGGAAAAGCCCGACATCGTGGGCATTTCTTCCAACACCAAGGGGCGGTCTGAGTTGACTTGTTACGCGGTGGAATGCGGCGCCAAGGGCATTTTTACCGAAAAACCCATCGCCTATGCGCTGGAAGAGGCCGACCGCATGGTGGAGGCGTGCGCCGCCGCCGGCGTGCCGCTGTGCACCGGGGCCATTTCGACCAACCACCCATCCTTTGCCACGGCCAAAGAGCTGATGACGAGCGGGGCGATCGGCGAGATTTTGTCCATTGAGGCAGTGTCGGATCAAAATCTATCGCAGCACCAGAATTGGTCCTACTTTGTCGACGAGGCTCCGGCCTGGGTGATGAGCGTGGGCGACAAACCCAAGCGCGAGTCGGGCAGCGGCGAGTTCCGCGGGCAGGGGGTGATGGGCACGGCGGGCGGTCAGTTGGTGCATTTTAGACAGGGGGCGCCGGCGTTGCGCATTAGCGGCAGCAGTGGAGAAATTCTGCACCCCAACCCGTACGATAAATGGGTGCTTTATCAGGATGTAGAGACGCCACAGGGGCCGCAGCGGGTGGCGATGCCGTGGCCCGAACCGCAGCTGGCGGTTGCCGGCGGCATGGCGATTTACGGCCTGGCGGACGTTTTAGACTGCCTAGGGGGCCGCTTGGACGAACCCAAGAATTCTGGGCGGCGGGTGGCCGTGGCGCTGGAAGTGGAACTAGCGCTCAAACAATCGGCGGCACAGGGCGGGGTGCGGGTCGACTTGCCGCTGCAAGATCGCTCGGTGGCAATGGAGTACGACTGGCACAGGTGAGCGATGCAGGAAGTTCTCTTTCTCAAACAGAATGCCGAAAAATGGAAAGAATTTGAAGCCGAGCTGGCCGATGCGCGGCGCGCCGACCCCGATGCGCTGGCGCGGCTGTTTATCGAACTGTCCGACGACCTGTCTTACGCCAGAACGTATTACCCGCAGAGCGAAACTGTGATCAAAGATTATAACGCGTTGCACGGCCGTTTGGAGTGAGCGGCTGAACTACAGATAAGGGAGGTAGGAAAATATGAAAAGAATTGTATTAATTGGCGACTCGATTCGCATGGGGTACGAGCCGACCGTGGTACGCCAACTGGAGGGGTGGGCCGAGGTGGTGGAAATGGGGAAGACGCAGGGCGGCACCACCCGTAACGTACTGGAGCATTTGGACGAGTGGGCTATCGGACAAAATTTTGACATCGTGCACATCAATGCCGGGTTGCACGATATGGCGCGGGCCCCGGGCCCGGGGCCGGAAAATCGCGTGCCTCTGGATGAATATAGCCAGAATTTGCGAGAGATCTTGGGGCGGTTGCTCGGCGAGACAGAAGCGAAGGTGATTTTTGCGCTGACCACGCCGGTTGATCTGGGGCGCCAGCACGCGGTCGATTACGGGATCAATCGCACAGACGAGGACGTGTTGGCCTACAACGAGGCGGCGACGGGGGTGGCGGAAGAACTATGTGTAGGGATAGACGACCTCTACCAGGTAGTGATGGACAACGGCAAGGACGAGATGCTGGGGCCGGATGGCGTCCATTTTACCGAGCAGGGAGCTGAGGTATTAGGGCGGGCTGTGGCCGCGGTGATTCGGGGGCAGGGGGAATGATTGGGCTCTTTCTGAGCTTTTAGGAGGAACTGTGGAAACAAGAACATTGGGCAATACGGACCTGCAGGTCAGCCGTCTCGGTTTTGGCGCGGCGCGCATTGGCGAAGGCGTCGCGTCGGACCGCCTTGAAGAGTTGTTTAACACACTTTTAGATATGGGGGGCACTTTTATTGATACGGCGGATTGTTATGTCGACAGCGAAGCATTACTGGGCCGTATTCTCGGCCGGCGCTTGCGGGAGTGCGTGGTGGCTACCAAGTGTGGTTGCCTCACTGGCGGGGCCGAAGGCGTGGAATATTCGCGCCCGGTTATTGCCGACAGCATAGATCGTTCGCTGCGGCGTTTGGGCGTTGATCAATTGGACCTGGTGATGCTGCACACCTGTTCGGCAGAGGTGTTGCGCGCCGGCGAGGCGGCCGAGGCGCTGCTAGAGGCTAAAGCGGCGGGCAAGGTGCGCTACACGGGTTACAGTGGAGATGGGGAGGATGCCCTGCAAGCGATTTCCATGGACGTGTTTGATGCTTTGCAGGTGACCTTCAATGTAATTTCTTGCGGCGCTTTGGCCGATGTATTGCCGGCGGCGCGGCAAGCGGGCATGGGCGTTATTGCCAAACGGCCCATTGCCAACGCCCGCTTGGTGCAGAAGAATTCGCCCCACTTCCACCAGGCGGCGTATTGGGATGCGGTGCGGCAATTACCGGATGCTGATGGGTTATGGGAAGATCCGCTGGAATTGTCCTTGCGCTACACATTATCGCACGACTGCATCGACACCGCTATTGTCGGCACTAACAACCCGCAGCACGCCCGCGACAACGTGCGGCGCGCCGTCGCTGGTGCTTTGCCGGTTTCGGTGCTCGAGGCGCTCTCGGCGCTGGATAAGGCCGGCGGTTGAATTAATTATTCGCGTCCACCCAGTGCCGCAGCAGGGGTTTGACGTTTTCGGGCAGTGCGGCAAACACCTGCTCCTCGACCAGCGGCGTCACATTGGGCTTGCCCTGGGTTTCGACGACCATGGCCGTGTGTTCGGGCGAGCCCATCCGAGTCGGTTCCAGGTTCATCCACCAGGGCGCGTAACCGACGTTTAGCGCTATTCTGGTTTCGCTGCTGTGGTTGGTGGCCACGCAGTGCCACAGGCGGCTGTCGAAGAGCATTACGCTGCCGGCGGCGCCCGCTATTTGCAGTTCGGACGGGTGCGGCGACTCGCGGTTAAAGCCGTCGCCGCCCGAGGGGTTGGTGCGCGACCGGTGGCTGCCGGGGATGACCAGAGTGCTGCCGGTGTGGGGCGTGAATTCGGTCAACATCCACAGGGACGACAACTTGCCGACGGCGTCGGCGTAAGGGGCTGGAATGTGGGCCGCGTTGGTCTGGTTGTAGGGCCAGTCGGCGTGCCAGTAGCCGCGGTCGTTGCCCGGGTGGTTGGCAATGGCGCCGGTGTTGGAAATGCGGTAGTAGGGGCCAAAGAGTGTTTCGACCACCGCGCTAATGCGTTCATCCGCCAGGTAGGGCACAAAGGATTGATCGCGGTTGATAACGCCGGGCAGGGCCTGGATGCCGGAGCCGCCAATGCGGTGTCCCTTGGCGCGGATATTGGTCATTCTCTCCTCCGCCGCCTCGTAGTCGGCCTGCAAACAGGCGGCCAGGCTTTGGCGCACGGCCGCCACTTCTGAAGGCGGGATTACTTCTTCGATTATGCAGTATCCCGTTACATCCAATTGTTCAAGCAGATCTTGTGTGGGAGCCATGAGGACGATCTCCGTTTAGGTATTTTCTGTAGAAATAAGACCAGTGGTTAAGTTAAAAGTTCGCTGAGCTATCGTCTGATCATCAGCAGATACAAATGCACAGCGGTTAGAATGTACATCGTAAACTGGGGTTCGGACAACACTGGGGAGGATGCGGCGATTTGTGCGGCATTGTCTACATTGCGGATGGATTGGGTTCTTGATGCCCCGTGCGAAATCAACTATACTGCCTCCATAAAATTAAATTAGGAGATTGTCCGATGGGAAAGATAAGTTGCAGCAGCGCCGGCTTTCGCGACCGCGACATAGAAGCGGCGCTCGACGCCATTGCGGCTGCGGGCTTTGATTGGGCCGAAGTGGTGGGCTATGAGCCGCACGTGGCCCAACCGCTGACGGGAACGGAGCTACAAGAATTCCGCCGCCGCATGGAAGAGCGGGGCCTGGCGCCGGGCACGGTACACGCGCCGCTAACGCGCAATGTGCTGGCGGCGCCCGAGGAAGATTGGCGTCGCGAGAAGGTAGAGGTATTGGCCTCATACATCCGCTTTGCCGCCGCATTGGGGTGCAGCGGCATCGTCATCCACCCCGTGCCCAACCCGTGCTTTGTGCCCGACCCAGAGCGCGACGAGTTGCCGCAGATCATGCGCGACGCGGCGCGGCGCTCGCTGGACGATTTGGTGCCGGTGGCGGGGGAGGCGGGCATCCGCATGCTGCTGGAAAATTTGCCCTATATCTGCGACTATCCCTTTCTCAATATGACGGAATTGCGCGACCTGGTGGATCCATACCCCGAAGCGGCATTGGGGCTGGTGATCGACACTGGCCACGCCTGGACCGGGGGGCACGACCCGGCCGGCGAGATTTTGACCGCCGGGGCGCGTTTGTGGGGCACGCACCTACAGGACGTTGATTACGACGACCCGCAGGACAATCACTGGGTGCCCACACACGGCGGGCTCGATTGGGATTCTATACGCGACGCCTTTGCGCAGATCGAATACGCCGGCCAGTGGACCTTTGAAGCGTCCGAGCCCCGCCAGGGGGAATCGTCCGAAGAATTGGCGCGGCTTACGCGGCAAGTCGCCGCCGATTGGGCGTTGGCCTAAAAAGAAGTGCCATGTCGACGGAGCAATTAAAACGCCGCGTCCTGGCAGAAATAGACAAGCGTCTGCCCGAGTACAAGAAATTGCTGGGCGACGTGGTGCGTATTCCCACCGACAATCCGCCCGGCGACACTGCAGCGTGCGTCGCTTTTCTCGCCGCACATTTGCAATCTATCGGTTTACCCGCCGACGTCTACGAACCTAAACCGGGGCTCCAGAGTCTGGTCTCTTATTTGGAGGGAGAAAAGGACGGTCCCAATTTGGTGCTCAACGGCCACCTGGATCAGTTTCCGGCGGGCGACCAAGCCGATTGGTCTTTTGATCCGTACTCGGGCGAGTGTCGCGACGGCAAAATTTTGGGGCGCGGCGTTGGCGACATGAAGGCCGGCTCGGTAATCTCATTGCTCTGCCTGCAAGTGATGCACCAACTGTCCATTCCTCTCGGCGGCCAGCTGACCCTCACGTTGGTGGCCGACGAGGAAACGGGCGGCCATTGGGGCGCCGAGTGGCTCTTGGAAAACGTGCCCATAACGCGGGGTGACGCCAGCCTCAACAGCGAACCTACCCAATTGGATCAGATCCTCATAGGCCACAAGGGCAAGTACGTGCTCGAGGTAGAGACCCACCACGGCGGTGGCCTGGCGGCCGTTCCGGTGGAGGACGACGCCATCGCCCAGGCCATGCAGGTCGCCCAGGCCGTACTGCAGTTAAAAGGCTGGAAGGAGGCGCCGCCCGATGACGTGGCCGAAGTAGTGGCGCGCTCCAAAGCTCGTGTGGAGGCGCAACTGGTCGACCAGAGCTGGGTGGTCGATTCGACCACGGTAAACGTCGGCATTTTGCGCGGCGGCGTGCAACACAACACCATACCCACTCACTGCGAGATGGAGATCGACATGCGCCCGCCGCTGGGCATAAGCACCGAACAACTGCAAGCCAAGGTGGAAGACGCATTGCGCCAAGCGGATGTCGATATAGAAATGCTCTCACTCGATTGGTCGGTAATTTTGCCGCCGGCGCATTGTTCCCCCGAGGCCGACATTGTCCAATTGCTGGCGGCCAATGTGCGGGAAATAACCGGCCAGGATCCCCAGGTCAATATGAGCTACGGATCGACGGACGCACGCTTTTGGTGGCTGCGCGATGTGCCCACAGCGGTCTATGGTACCGATTGTTTTAATATAGCCGTTGCAGATGAGTATATATTAGAACGAGAGTTTGAAGAGGTGCTCAAGGTGCATGCGATGACGGTGGTGGATTACTTGTGTGGGTGAATGAGGGACCTCCCCCCACCCGACCGCCCACATAACAAACCACACTCCAATGACCAATAAAGCGAACTTAACACTCATAGCTCTCATCTGCCTCTATTGCGCCCATCTCCTAGTTATAGAAGCAGAAGAATCCTCTCCCATTGTTCTCACCGAAGCCGAACAACAATGGCTGCGCGACCACCCCAAAATTCACATTGGCGTGGACCCCGATTGGAAACCCATCGAATTTGTCGACGCCGAGGGAAATTACAACGGCATGTCCGCCGACTACGTAGCCCTGCTCAGCCGGCGTCTAGGGCTGACCATGGAAATAGTGCCCGGCCTCACCTGGACCCAAATAATAAAAGGTGCCAAAAGGCGTCAATTGGACGCCGTGCCCATGGTGCAAAAAACCCGGAGCGGTTGGCGTTTTGGAACTTCACCCAGCCCTATTTGCGCGTGCCCCAGGTCATCTTAACGCGCGACGACGCGCCTTTTATCGGCAGTTTGCAAAGCCTCACCGCCGAGCACCGCATCGGTTGGGTGCTGTCTCTCGAGGCCTATACCACGCGCCTGCGCAGCGTCCACGATACCCTGGTCATTCAGGCGCCCACGCCGTTACAGAAAGGTGCCGAGCGCTTGCTGCGCCAGGGCGACGGGGCATTGAGTGGGATGCGGGAGAGATATGTGGAGAAGAGGCAGGTATTGTTGGACGGCTTGCGACAAGTGAGACTTCGAGTTTCGCCACCCGAGGGATCGTATTACCTTTTTGCTGACTACCGCCAGGTGCCGGCGCTGCGCCACCTGGCGCCGTTGGAGGCGGCCATGTGGCTGATTGAAAAGGCGGGGGTGGCGCCGGTGCCGGGTGACAATTTCTACCGCGTCGGCGACGATGGGGACCGGTATTTGCGTTTTGCATTTTGTCGCAGTGTGGAGGCGCTTAAAGAGGCGGGGCGGCGGTTGGTGCAAAACTTTACTTGAAAAGCCAGTTTGGAGTGTTGAATTATGGCTGATTTTATATCACACCCCCAGACGCCCTTTCCAGTTGGGGTGGAGTACTATCGCGCGCCCATTCCCAAACAGGAGGTGTGGGACGAGGATTTTGCGCGCATCCGCGCCGCGGGTTTGCGCATCGTGCGCAGCTTTAGTTATTGGAATTGGATGGAGCCGCGGCCCGGGCAGTACGAGTTGAGCGACTTTGACCTGCTCTTTGACCTGGCCGAGAAACACGACTTGTACGTGTGGCTGGATATTACGCTGGCGACGCACGGCGCCTGTCCCGAATGGCTGACGCGCGAACACCCCGACATTCGCGCAGTGGATCGCTACGGCCAGCCGTTTGTCGCCAATGCCCACGCGGCGTACCCGCAGGGGGGCATGCTGCACTGCTACGACCACCCGGCCTGGCGCCACTATGGCGGCGATTTACTGCGCCATGTAATAGGACGCTACAAAGACCGCCCCAACCTGCTCGTCTGGGGCTTGTGGGACGGCGTTTCGCCTATTTCGACGGGCGAATCGTACCCGTGTTATTGCGCCCACACGCTGGCGCTCTACAAGGCCTGGCTGCGCCGGCATTTTAGCCTCGACGAGTTGAACGAGCGTTTTTTGCGCCGCTACCGTCGCTGGGAGGATGTGGAGCCGCCGCGCGACAACAACAACGTGGTGGAGATGTTGATGTACCGCCGCTACCACCGCCAAAATTTGGTGGAGCAGTTGCGCTGGATGGTGGAGGAAACCCGCAAGATCGATCCGCGGCACGAACTGCGGGCGCACGCCGGCGCCACGCCGCGGCCCTGGGACGAAGACTGCGCCGGCGAGGTGGACAGCTGGGGCATGTCGATGCCGTCCAATAACCTGCTCACCGCGGCAGATCCCTACCGCATAGCAGAGCGCGCTTTTAGCTTTGATGTGGCGCGGGCGCTGGGCAATGAGGGGCGTTGGTGGAACGAGGAGATCTACGCCGGCATGGCGCGCGGCGGCGTGGTGTGGAAGAAACAGTCGGACCCGCGCGAGTTGACGATGTTGCTGTGGATGACGCTGGTGGGCGGGGCGGCCGGTTGCATGTTTTGGCAATACCGCCCCGAATACCTCAGCTTTGAGTCGCCGGGTTACAATCTGGCGGCGCTGGACGGCGGCTCGACGCCGCGTTTGGAGGCGGTGGTTGAGGTGGTGCGCCAGATCGACGGCCTGTGGGACTACCTGCCGCTGCAATGTCCGCAGGCCCAGGTGGGCATTGTCTACCACCCCGATTCGCAGATGTTGTTTGATTTCAACGGCGAAGCCGAGCGCTATAACGCAGATTTGCGTGGCGTGTACCGCGCGCTGTGGCAGCACGGCATTGCCGCCGACGTGCTGACGGCGAATATGGATTGGTCCGGGTATCGGTTGGTGTTCTTGCCGAATGTGGCGTTAATGGATAAAGACATGAAAGAGCGAATTGAGCGGACTCTGGACGAGAGCTCGCAGACGCGTTTGATCGCCGAAGGAAGTTTTGGGCTGTATGCGGCCGACGGGCAATCCAGTTACGGCCCGCCGGAGGGGTTGGGAGAGCGCCTGGGGGTGCGGGTGGCGGATTTTTCGCAGGTGACGGAATACGATATTGCACAAGGGCGCAATAAGTTGACGACGCCGTACGGAGAGGTCGAAATTGCAACGTCCTGTGGATATGCCGTGCTGGAGCCGCAGGGAGAGAGCGCTGCAATTGCCGCGCTGGGCGAGGAGGCGGTGGCCGTGCGCAGCGGCGACGGGCGTTTTACCTGGTACGGGTTGACGCTGTCGGCGGGGTTCGGCGATGTCGGGGTGCCGGAAATTGTGCTGGGGTTGGCGCAAGAGGCGGGCGTCGAAGCAGAGGTGGAAACTGCGGGGGACCGGGTGATCACCGCGGTGCGGCGGTCGCG
>CAXGRO010000040.1:0-17324 GCA_964012055.1 uncultured bacterium | reverse complement strand
GCCATAAAACCAATATCATCAAAGCCTGTTTTCAGCATACAGGACTTTTATTTTAAATCTTTGTCTGAGGAACTATAGAAGAAATCCTTATCTTCTTCCTTGCGCATCGCTTCCAATTCGAGATCGCTGACCTTGCGATAGAAGGTGCGCACCTTGTAAAAATCTCTTTTTAAATTTAAAACCTCGGCTTTCATCTCTTCTACCCGCTCTTTTTTTTCAGGCAATTCCTCGCGCCGTTTGTTGAGCTCTAAATCGGTGTGAAAGAGGCGGGCGCGCAAATCCCCCGATTCTTCCAAAAAGAGAATAATTGCGCTCACCACAATGATGAGCGAAAAAATAAAGAAGAGGGCAAAAATAACTTCGCCAGAAAAAATAATCTCGAGAATTTCCATATGCCTATTCAGCGCAAGAATCAGTGCGTATTTTAAATATAGGTAGCGCAAACAGCCTTCACCAGATCAAGCAAAATGGAAAAAAGAAAAAACGCCAGTCCCATAGAGTTGGCCGCGCTCTTGATGGACGCGGTGTGCGGCCAAGACGATAAAGAGAGAGATTCGCTGCAGGAACTGGCGGGTCACCTAAAGATCGAAACGGATTTAATGCAGTCCGAACTGCTCTTTCTGCGAGCCTTTGCCGTCGAGTTTGCATTGGCGGTCGCCTTGGGCGAGGTGCCAGAAAAAACCGAGCTCCTATCCCACTACTACTACCACTGGGATCGTTTGGCAAATGAAATAGGACCCGATATTCAACGCGATTTGCAACAGCGCATGGAGCTGTACAGCGAAGCCGTAAACGCCGTACAAGCGGGAGGCGAAGATTTGCGCTATGCAATGGGTCAGATTTTTGCCGGTTTGCTGGGCAGCGAAGAAGCCCAGGCCGATTTAACGCATTTGGGAGGGAGTATGTTTGGCGCGTTGTCGGCTGAAATTATGGACCTGGTGACCGAGGTAGACATTATTCTGCTCGATGCGGAAGAAGGTGTAGAGGAGGATAAATGATGCGAGATGGGCGGTCTTTTAGGGAGAAAGGGAACCCTATTCTTTATTCTTTTACCGCTCGGGCCACAGTGTAGGTGCCTCCCTGGCGGATTTTTTCGTAGTTGCCGAAGACGGAGCGAAAGCTGCGCTTGATGTAGTCTTTGAGTCCGGCGACGGTAACTACGTAGAAGTGGCCGCCGGGTTTGAGGCGGTTCCAGGTATCGCTTAGAATGAGGGTGAGCATTTCGTTGCCGACTTTGGCCGGCAAATTAGATGCGACCAGGTCGAAGCGCAAATCGGGTGGCACGTGGCTAAAGGCATTGCTCAAATAGACCTGGCAGTGGGTAAGACGATTGCGCTGGGCATTTTTGCGGGCGTATTCAACGGCGATAAAATCTCGATCGACCAGATGAACCTGGCCGTGTGGGGCCAAACAGGCCAGGGTAAGACCAATGGGGCCGCAGCCGCAGCCGAGGTCGAGGCAAGTGGCATTTGGAGCAACTTCAATATGCTCGACGAGCAGGCGAGAGCCGGCGTCGACGCCTTTTGGATTAAACACGCCCCAGGTGGAGTGGAACGCGAGGCAGTGACCGCGCAGGGTCGCGGTGAAAACGAGGTCTTCTCGGAGTTTTGCCGTATCCATGCGCAGGTGTCTAATTGCAGTTGGGGGCGGCGGTGTATTGGAAGCATAAGATAGGTACACTGTAGCAGGGAGAAAATACCAGACCGCCCATTTGAACCACCTAGACCAATGCGAGAGAGGTGAAATGCGGATAGAAAATCATCGACTAGTAGGGGAAAACGTCCACCATCTCGAATCGCCCAATAGGGGCGAAAATTATGCTGCGGGCGAACTGGATACCATCGTCATGCATTTTACGGCGGGGTCGTCGGTTGAAGGTGCCATAGAGACCTTGTGCGATACCGAGCGCAAGGTCTCGGCACACCTGGTCATCGGCCGCAATGGGATGGTCACCCAATTATTGCCCTTTAACACCATAGGTTGGCACGCCGGGGTAAGCCGGTGGGGCGACAGGGAGGGTTTTAACAAATACTCCATTGGTTTTGAGATCGACAATGCGGGCCAATTGCAAGAGGAGGAAGGCCAGTACATATCGTGGTTTGGCCGGCAGTACCCAGAAGAAGAAGTGGTGGCGGGAGTGCACCGCAATCAGACGCAACAGAGTTACTGGCACAAGTACACGGAAATTCAGCTCCAAGTAGTGGAAGCGCTAAGCGCTTTACTGATTGCAACGTACGGCATAAAACATATATTGGGCCACGAAGAGATTGCCCCAGATCGCAAGGTGGACCCCGGTCCGGCCTTTCCGCTCGATGCCTTGCGCGCCCAACTCTTGCCAGGGCCCGCATCGCTGGCTGGTCGCGGCAAAGTACGAGCCGCCCGCTCAAATATGCGCACCACTCCCAGCGGTCGGTCAGATAAAGTCGTTGGCTATTTAAACCGCGACACTGAGGTGCGCATACTAGAAAAGCGCAAAGGCTGGTACCGAGTGGCGGTGGAGTTAGAAGGTTGGGTAGCGGTCCGTTCTATTGCAGAGGTGGGAGAAAACCCAAGTCCAACCTCGGCAACCTAGTCAAAAACAAAATTAAAAACGCGGCTATAGAGGTAGGCAAAGGCGGCGAAAAGTAGCCACAAACCAATGGTACTGCCTTTGTCTTCAAGCAGGGGTTTCTTGAACTTGCTAAGCACGAAGTCATCCCTCCGGTAGAGGGGTTGTAGAAGTGCGTTAAGTCTGCAGCAAGAGAACGGGAATAATACGCCCCAAGAGCAATAGTGCTCCAACAAAGGCGAACCACGAAAGAGCGAGGTTACCTTTGGGCTGCGGTGGGCAATGCGCTCTTTTATTTGTCATAGCTGTATGTATCCTGACCGAGCAAGCAAGCGAAAGGCCGGGAGGTCTTCCGTTCCCTCAGCGTAGGGAGTATGCCAGAAAACGGGGAGTGTAGAGGCCACAATGCACCTTAAGTCGCCTCGCGGTGTCCGTACGCACCTCTAATCTATCAAAATTCAAATGCAAGTTGCGTGCCAATTGATTAAAAAAGAAAATATTAATACTTAAATGATTGTTATTTATAGAGATATTATAAAAATCCAAAAAGGATATAAAAAAATAAAGGGAAGATTGTGCCGCGTTATGGCGAAATGGGAACAATTGCGGGGGCGAAAACGAGACATTTGCCCGAAAATTCAGTGGTGCCGCATCGGCTTATAGGCTATTAGGCGATTGCACTACCAGAGCGGGTAAAGACAGATTTAATTCGTCGAGTTGGGAAAGCGAACATCTTTCAACGCTCCCCTGGGCGAGATGGTAGAAAGAGAGCAGATCATTAAACGGGCTAACATCGGCGGTGGAAAGGTGAGTTTTTGCCGCGTCGCAGACAAGGAGCGAGAACACCGTTTGAGGGCCGTGCAATTGTGGCAACATCTGGTGATTTTCCCCTATTGTACGAGGGGTCCAGACGGTCTGCCCATGCGGTTTGAACAGGGCGTTGAGGCAGCGCAAGACTTCAAAGACAGGGCGGGGATTGCATTGGGTGTCGAGGACGCCGTGACAAACGTCCATAGTGCGGTCTAGATCGATAATAGGATCTAAATAGAGGCGGCTGTCGGGTAGCAGAGCGGCGGCAAAGAGCGCCTCAGCTGCTTGCCTGGCATTGCTCGCATCGTCCTGCGACGAGAGGGAATAGAGCAACTCAATGCGACCTATTTGGCGCAGGGCAGATAGGTCGTCGCGCAAGCGCAGCACACTTTGCCAGGGACTGACGCCGAGGCGGCAGAGAACGGTTTCGGCGTAGAGATCGAGTGCGGCCAGGGTGCGATCGAGTGCGGGCAATTCCGCGGCGTCAAAACCAATGCGCGTGCGAGGGTGCTGTTTGTCGGCCAGGCGCTGGCCGGGTGCAACCGAACAAAGGCTCAAGGGGGTGCGCTGGCGGCAAGCCCGCAATACGTCGGCACAGGCCGGATCGGCCAAGGCATCGGCCGCCAGCTGAATCTCCCAGGAATCGACCTGGTCGTGGTAGTGATCCAGAAGGTGATGTAGGGAAAGATGCTTCGAGTAGGGTACAAAAGCTTGGAGGTGCAGACCCTGGCGGCGCAGCAGTGCCAGACGGCGGTGCTGGTGGTCGTCCTCCAGATCGGTCCAGGGCAGGCGCAAGGCGGCGCAGTCCAACTCTTCACAGGTCAGCAGTGGGTAGTCGTTGCGCACTTTTTGGCGCACGATCGAAGGCCAGGCCAGGGGCACCTCGGCGACCGGGCAAAGCGGGTGGCTCAGCGTCAGTCCCAGAGGCGCGGTAGCAGAGGCGCCGGCAGGGGCGGTGAGCAGGCGCGTGGTCGTTGGTCGCTCTACGGCGCCGCCGGTGCGCACCGGCAGCACGTCGATGCGCTGGGGCCGGACGCGACAGAGATAAAATCCCAGCTTGGCCGCATCGTCGCGTCCCTGCTCGGGCGGTGGGGGGCCGGTGAAGAGATGGCTGAAGCCGGGCCGCGTAAAAGACGTAGAAGGTGCAATGTAGTAGCGCACGGGACCAAACTGGTCGCAAAAGGCAAAGTGAACGTGGCCGGCAAAGAGCATTTCCACGCGGTAGTGCGCCAATAAGTCGAGCAGCCAGGTGCGGTCGGGGAAGTCGATGTTGTCGTAGTGCCCCAAAGCCTGCTCGGACGGATCGAACAGGTAGGGGGGGAGATGGGTGAAGACGCAGATGCGTTTGGTGGCGTAGGCGGCCAAATCGCGCTCCAGGAAAATACGCTGTGCGCCGGCGGCATCCAAGTCGGTGTTGAAAATTTGGGAGTTGAGCACGATGCCGTGCAAAACCCCGCAGTCAAAACTGTACCAGGATTTTCCCAGTCGTTGGTGGTATTTTTCGAGGTGCGGCACCAAAACCGGGTGGGTCGGCATGGTGGGGTCGGGTTTATCGCCCACGTCGTGGTTGCCAGCGACCCAATGGGCCTGCACGCCGCAGGCGCGCACCTGGGCTAGGGCTTCTTCTAGGGCGACGTCAAAGTCGGGCGTTTCGGGGTACTCCTGCACCAGGTCCCCCAAGTGTACCACAAAGGCGGGCTGCAGCGCGGCGATCTGCTGCCAGGCGACTCGGGCGCGGGCGCTTTGCAGGCGGCGCGAGGCGAATTCCGCCGCCTGCTCGCCGCTATCCAGCATGTAGTGGGTGTCTGAGACCACGACAAATTCAAAGAGGGCCTCGGGCAAAAGCGTGCGGTTGAAGAGCATTTCCATAACAGAGTTGGCAAGACAAGTGGGAGAACGCCTTGCAAGCGCGTCGGGCAAAGCCTATCATTGCGCAGGGCGTACAGGTGCCGCCACAAGATAGCGCCCGATGCTAGGTCTTGCAACAGCGGGAGTTCAAAAGTTTGAGTCAAATTCTAGAACCTGCACAACTCGCCTATCTGGCCATTGCCCTGGGAGTCCTGGCCAGTTTCTTGGCTCTCCTTGCCCTGCTTTTGCACCGGCGCAGCACGCTAAAGGTTCAGCGTTTGGAGTTGCGCGACGCCCAAGGTCGGGCGCGGGCCACCTTGCGCCTGGCGGCAAAGGGTGCGGTAGAGTTGGAGTTAAAGGACGGCGCCCAGCGCGGCGGTTTGGTCCTGAGCGCGGCAGAAAGCGGCCCGGCAGGTTTGGCCTTGCAAGATGCCGACGGCGAGAACCGCGCCTTTTTGCGCCTGGGCTCCGACGGCGCCCCCGAGCTGGAATTGCGCGACGAAGAAGGCCACACGCGGGCGGCCCTAAGCCTAACCGAAGAGGGCGTGGGCGGCCTGGGGCTGTACGACGACCGGGGCCGTTTGCGCGGCGGCCTGGGGGTGCAGCACAGCGGTTCGACGCGCTTGAGTTTTCTCGACGGTCAGGGCCAGGTGCGCTTTCGCGCCGGCACCGAAGAGGGCGAAATGCCCGAGCTGGAATTGCGCGACGAGGCCGGTCACAGCCGCGCTCTGCTGCGGCTGCGCCGCGACGGCATGGCTTTGCTGGAATTGGGCGACAGCGACGACAAAGTGCGCGTGGCCCTGGGCGTAATAGAAGACGGCACCTCGCTGGTAACCCTTTTGGACGCCCAGCAAAATTTTCGCATTGGTCTGGGCGTCAGCCGCGACGGCCGACCGCGCTTGGACCTGTACGACGAGGCGGGCAAGACGCGCGCCAGTTTGCACGTCAACGAAAACGGCGTGCCCTCTCTCGACCTGAACGATGCCGGAGAAAAACCTCTGTTCCGCGCTCCGTGAGCTGGACGCAGCCCTAACCCGGGTTGCCCCGCTTGTGCGGAACCTGGAGATGACCCTGTGAATTTGACGCTAGAACAATTATTAGATCGCCAATATCTCGCCCAACGCTTGGCCGGGCGCGGTCTAAAAAAAGCCACGGTGAGCGACAAAGCCGCCCTCTTTGCTCGCGCTGCGCAGCACCTGCTCGATGCGGGTGCCGCCGCCGCCGAGCGAGCGCTGGCCTTTTTTGTCCCCGGCCGCATCGAGGTGTTGGGCAAACACACCGACTACGCCGGCGGCCGCAGCATAGTCTGCGCCACAGAGCAAGGTTTCTGCTGGCTCGCCCTGCCCCTTTCTCAACCGGTGCTGCGCGTGAGCGCCGTGGAATTGGGAGAAGAAGTAGAATTCGCCTTTGCGCCCCAACTACAGCCCCGGCACGGCCACTGGTCCAACTACCCCATGACGGTGGCGCGGCGCCTGGCGCGCAACTTTGCCAAGCCTTTGCAAGGCGCCCACATGGCCTTTGCCAGCGACCTGCCGCCGGCCGCCGGCATGAGCAGTTCCAGCGCCATGATGATTGCCACCTACCTGCCCCTGGCGTCGATTAACGGCCTGGAACAAAACGCAGTATTTTCTGAGCACATAAAAGACAAATTGAGTTTGGCCGCGTATTTGGGTACCATAGAAAATGGCCAAAGTTTTGGCCAATTAAGCGGCGACAAGGGCGTGGGCACCTTTGGCGGCAGCGAAGACCACACCGCCATCCTCTGCTCAAAAGCAGATTTTCTAGGACAGTTTGCCTATTGCCCGGCGCGCTTTGAGCGCCGCATTGCCCTGCCGCAGGACTATTGTTTTGCCGTTGCTTTTAGCGGCGTGGCGGCAGAAAAGACAGGTGCCGCCCAAGCGCAGTACAACCGCGCCGCTGCTTTGCTGGGCGCTGTGGTAGCGGCCTGGCAACAGGCCACGGGCGAAGCGCACGTTTACCTAGCCGATATTCTGGCCAGCGCCCCGCAAGCCCGCCACCGTTTGCGCCAAATTCTAGGGCAAAGCAGCGGTGGCGAGTTCAGCGGCGAGGAATTAGAAGTGCGCTTGCAACATTTTATCGCCGAGAACGAAGAAATTGTTGGCGTCGCCGGTGACACCCTGGCCACGGGCGATTTGTCTGCGTTTGGTAAATGGGTCGACCGCTCTCAGGAGTTGACCCACACCCTATTGGACAATCAGGTACCCCAAACCATTGCCCTGGCGCATATAGCGCGGCGCTGTGGCGCTGTGGCAGCATCGGCCTTTGGCGCCGGTTTTGGCGGCAGTGTGTGGGCCGTGGTAAAAAACGCTGAGGCGACGCCTTTTATAGAAGCGTGGTCGGGCGCCTATGCCGATGCGTTTCCGCCGGCCTCAGCCGCTGCGCGTTTTTTCCTTACAGGAGCGGGTCCGGCCGCCTTTGATGTGGGCGAGGAGCTATGAACGAACAAGAGAGAGAACACCTATTAGACGAAGTTGCGCAACTGCGCGTTGAGGTCGAACAATTGCGCACCGAAGTGGAGAAGCGCCGGCAAGTGGAGGAAGAATTGCGCCAGGCTAAAATTGGAGGGCATCTTTGAGGCCTTTCCCGACCTGCTCTTTGTCCTGGACGCAGACGGTAACATTTTACAGTACCACGCCGGCAAAGGTTTTAAGTTTCGGGTGCCGCCGGCCGATTTTATGGGCCGCTCCATGCCAGAAATTTTGCCGCCGGACACCGGGCGGCAATTTGCCCAAGGCATACGCCAACTCAACGACACCGGGGAGATGGTTCACCTGGAGTTTTCCCTCGACGTGCAGGGAGAAGAACGCCAGCGCGAAGCGTACAGGTTTAAAGGCGTTATCGCCAAACCCTACGACGTACAGGCCATGAGCCAAATTTTGCACCAGGTTGTCAGCGGCCAACAGTGACAGCGCTGCGATTTCTAAATATATTGTTTAATTGACACCCAAAGCGAAATACAGGAACGAGGTCTTTTTTGCTGAAGAGATGGGTCGGCAAACTGTTTGGTTTTGACGCGGAAATATCCCAATTGCGTCGCCAGGTCGACGAGCTGAGTTTTGACAACGCGTTTGGCATGTGGACCCGCGGGGCGTTTTTGCACTTCTGCCACGTGATGCCGCGCGGTCCGCGCATTATCGCCTTTATCGACTTAAACAAGATTCACAAGCTCAACGAGGAATACGGCTACGCCGAAGTGGACCGGCGGGTGCGCGATACCTTTGCCGTGACCTTTAGGCGCAGCGACGTGGTGGCGCGCTGGTATTCGGGCGACGAGATCGTCATTCTCTTCGACTCGGATTTGGAATGGGCCGAGGGCAAGATCGTCGAGTTGAAAGAATCGGCTAAAATTCAGCAACTGACGTTTCACCACGCCTTGGGCGAGTGGGAGGTGGGCAAGTCGAATATTGAGGATGTGGTGGAAGAGTTGGCGGATAAGGTGACGGCACAGAAGGGAGTTGGGGCGCGGTTGTAAGGCGATGCAAGCGGTTTTTGGGTAGGAGACCGGTGTGGTGGTAGCCGGTTTTTTGTGTAATTTAAATACATGTGAGCAAGCTGCGTTGAAGAAATATATTGCGCTTAGTCTGTTGGTTTTGATGTGGGGGTGTGGGGACGATGAAGAAGGGGCGGAGACGCCGTATGGGAGTGTGGAGGAGGTGTGGGTTTACCGAGAGCGGATTAATCCGCTGATTGACGAAATCAACGCCATTGAGATGGAGGTGCAGGAGACGGCGGTGGGGGCGTTGGGGCAGGCGACGGCAGACAATATTGCGGCGGCGTGCGAACGACTGTGCCAGCGCTTGCGCGCGGTGCTGGAAGAGTTGGAGGCGATTGAGCCGCCGGCGTTGTTGGCGCCACTGCACGGGGAGGTACGGCGGGTTGTGCTCTTGCGCCTGGAGGCGTACGACGCGGTGCTGGCGGCGTTGGGGGATCTAGACGAGGCATTGTTTGCCGAGGCGGTAGAGAAGCTAAACCAGGCCAATGTGCTGGCGGCGCAGCTCAACGAGGATTTGCAAGAAGTGGATCAAACACTGGCCAGCGCCAAGCGCAAGACGGTGTTGGCGGCGGGGTAAATTGCACAACGGTAGGATGGGAGAATGGCTGGAACATTAAAAATAAAAGCGCGCTATTATAGAGCGTTGCCCATCGACGATCCTGGCTACGAGGACGAGGAGTTTGAGCTGCCCCTGGACAAGGTGGCGCTGGTGGGCATGCACTGCTGGAACATCGGTTGCGCCGACGGGCCGGCGGAGGACGTGAATTTTTGCGTCGGCATGGGGTGGCCGCAGGCGACGGCGGAGGCGGGGCGCATTATGGTGGACGTTATTCGGCCGGCCATGGACGCGGCGCGGCAGAAAGGCATGGCGGTGTGCCACGTGGAAAGCGACTGGATGGATGCGCAGTACCCGCAGATAAAATCCACCCGCTCGCGCCAGTCGTCGCCCTTGCATCCGCAACAGCTGGCCATGGAAGAGCGGGCGCATGGGGTCGATTACCTGGCGCATTCGCCGCTGGCGCATATGCGGCGGGCCGAGATCGTCTCGCCGCAGGGCGACGAGCCGCTGGTGTTTTATACAGACCAGCTCGACGGGTACTTGCAGGCGCGCGGCATCGAAACGCTGTTCTACACCGGCTTTGCCGCCGACATGTGTCTGCTGGGGGCCGAAGGGGGTGCGCGGCCCATGCTGGCGCGGGGGTATCGCTGCATTGTCTTGCGCGACGCCACCGTGGGGGTGGAGACGCCTCAGAGTTTTGCGGAGCGCCTGAGCACGCGCTACGCCCTGCACCTTTTTGAGTGGAAGATCGGTTACGGCACCACCTCGGCACAGTTCATCCAAGCACTGGAGCAAGTATAATATGACACTGAGGGTATGCGATTGGAAATACGGCAAGCAGTGGGTCTACTCCATCACCTACGACGAGGGGTTGGTCGACTTGCACCGCTTTGCCATTCCCATGCACGAGGAATACGGCATTCCCGGTCACATAGAGGTGGTGGCTGGCCAGCTGGGCCAGGTGCGGCAGGTCGGCCAGTCGAGCTATAACGGCATGCGCCACATGAACGGCGAAGAAATGCGCGACCTTTTGCAGCGCGGCTGGGGCGTGGGCAACCATTCCTGGAGCCACGAGGTGATCGAAGAAGCTATGCTCGACCGCGAGTTGCGCCAGGCGCGCGAGGTGATCGAAGAAGCCATCCAGGCGCCGGTGCACCTCTACTGCTCGCCGGGCAACAACATCAATATGTCTGACTACGTGCTGGCGGCGGCGCGCCAATTGGGCTATTTGGGCGCCATGAGTTTGACCGACGCGCTCAACCGCCCCGGCGATGAATTGTTTTGGATTAACCGCACGGCGCTGCACGAACAATTCTACGAGCCCTTTTACAGCGAGTACGACCCCTTTCGCAATATCCGCCACGCGCAAGAGGACAACGGCTGGATCATCGACTATTGCCACTGCCCCATCGAAGAGGCCATTCACCCAAATAAAGATTGCTCGCAGGCGCAATTGCGGCGGCGCTTTGAAACCATACTGCAAGAAGGTGGCGACGCGGTGTGGTGCGCCGTGCCCGAAGAAGTCGTGTTCTACCACCTGTGCCGCCGGCACCTGCGCATTGAAACGGCGGCAGACAGCGCTACCGAAAAGCGCTACCGTCTGAGCTTTGACGGCCTCAGCGAGCGCGTCGAGCGCAAGGAGTTGACCTTTGAGGCCGAGGTGCCGGCGGCGTGGTGCCACCACCCGCAGGTGCGGGTCGACGGCCAGCCGCGCCCGGCCGAATTGGTGCGCCCGCGTCTCTTGCGCACTACGGTGGCCGTGGAGGACGGCACGGAATTGGTTTTTGGCCCCAGCGCTTAAACCCGGCGCCCCATGCAATGCCCCGGCTGTCAGTACGCCAACGACGCGGCCGCCAAATTTTGCATCGACTGCGGCACGCCGCTAACGCCCACCTGCACCTGCGCTACAGCAAACGCCCCGCACGCCAAGTTTTGCGCCCAGTGCGGCCTTCCTCTGACGTCCACAATTTCTGCTGACGGTCTGCCTGCCTGCCAGCTCAACCTCTCCTTTGCCTTTGCCGCTCCCCAAGCCGAACGCCGCCAGGTTACGGTAATGTTCTGCGACCTGGTCGACTCCACCCCCCTCTCCGAACAACTCGACCCCGAGGAGTTGTGCGCCGAAGTCATCAGCCAGTTTGAGGGGTATATTGCGCGCTATTTTGGCGACGGCCTGCTGGTGTACTTTGGCTACCCAAAGGCGCACGGCGACGATGCCGCCCGCGCCGTGCGCAGCGGTTTGGGCATTTTGGCCGCCATACGCGAGTTAAACCCCCACCTGCGCGAAGAACGGAGCATTCAACTGGAACTGCGCATCGGCATCCACACCGGCCTGGTGGTAGCGGGTGACATTGCCCAGGGCGGCCAGTTTGAGAGCATAGCCATCGTCGGTGAAACGCCCAATCTGGCGGCGTGCCTGCAGGGTTTGGCCGCCCCCAATGCCCTGGTGGTCAGCGAGGCGACGCGCGCCCTAATTGGCGACGTATTCCAGTGCCGTGCTCTAGGGCCCCACAACCTTAGAGGTATTTCCCAAGCGGTGGAAATTCATCAGATCTTACGCCACCGCGTTGCGCAACCCTCCGCCACTGCCGCCCCCCTGGTGGGGCGGCAGGCCGAATTGCAGCAAATGTTAAATTGCTGGGCTCAGGTCGGCCGCAGAAAGGGACGCGTATTGCTCTACGACGTTGCACAACACCTCAGCCACGCCGTTCGCTTTGGCATGGACTTTGGGGTGGTCGAGCATGTCCTGGCTGGGCCACACGCTGTGGCTTTTGGGTTATGCGGACCAGGCGCTGGGTTGGTGCCAGGAAGCGGTGTTGCAAGCGCGTGCCTGGTCCCATCTATTCAGTCGAGCCCTGGCGTTTAATTATGCGGCCATGCTCCACCAGTTTCGCGGCGCGCGACCATTGCTTGTGGAGCATGCGGAGCACGCACGTGCACTGTGTGATGAACAAGGATTTGTTTACTACCGAGCTTGGGCAGACTTCATGCTAGGTTGGGCTACCGATCGAGATGAGACCGATCTATTACAGATGGAGGAGGGATTAGAGGCCTTATTGGGTACGGGTGCAGGACTCAGACAACCGTATTATTTGACTACCGTAGCCGAAGCCAAGGGAGCATTAGGAGCATCTGAACAGGGTATCGAATTGGTTGCCCGTGCTCAGGAAATTGTAGAAAGCACTCAGGAGCGCATGTGGGAAGCCGAAGTACATCGAGTGCGAGGCGATATTGCTCTTGGTCTTGGGAAAGCAGCACCAGGTGGAAGCCGAGTCGTGTTTTTTTGCCGCTTTGGAAGTGGCGCGCGGCCAGGAAGCCCGTTCGCTGGAATTGCGGGCCGCATTGAGTCTGGCGCGGCTCTGGGCAGATCAAGGCGGTCGAGAAGAGGGGCGCGAACTACTGGCGGAAGTCTACGAGTGGTTTTACCGAGGGGTTTGATACGGCGGATTTGCAGGCGGTCAGAAGTTTGTTAGACGAATTGGAAGAGTAGGTTGGCGGCTTCCGGAGGCAGTGGGTGACGGTTTTGTCTCCGGGTCGTTCAAAGTTTCGACGAGATGCTTGGTGGCGACAGCGGGTGGCGGTCTTGCCTATGGTGCTTTGTGAGTCCTAAGGGCGGCCTGCAAAACCGCCACTCGCTGTCGCCAAACTACATATGATTTACGGTACGGGCTACGCTGGTTCAAATTCCTCTATATTTTCACTCTAGACATTTGCTCAATTATCGACGATGCCGATCTCGATGGCGGTGTCGAGTATGGTTTTGTACATAGCGTTGTCGGCTGGAATAAAACTGGCGCGCGGGAAGGACTTGAGTAGTTTTTCGTCCTTCATGCCGACCAGGGCCGCCTTGACCTTGTCGATAAAGCCTTCGCCATGCTTGGCCTCCACGTCGCCGCGGATGGACCAATTGTAATCGACGTAGGTCGGCGTTTTCCATATGATGCGCACCTTGGAGGTGTCGACCTTGCCGGCCTCCATTTCGGTGTGCCACACCTTGTAGTTGAGCGCCCCCACTTCAAAACTGCCCGACTGCACCAGCGCCAAGGTTTTGGAGTGGTCGCCGCTGAATCCGACGCGCTTAAAAACATCGTCGGGCGTTGCTTTGAAATGGCGGCGGATAAAAAATTCGGGCATCAGCCGTCCCGAAGTCGACCCTTTGGAGCCAAAGGTAAAGGTGCGGCCTTTGATGGCGGCGGGAAAGTCTTCGCCGGATTGTAGCCCGGTTTGGGCATTGGCGATAAAGTAGGTGACAAATTGGGTGTCCTCTTCGCCCTGGGCGATGGCCACCGAGCCGGGCACGCTGCGGCGCGCCTTAACGCCGGATAGCCCGCCGAACCAGGCCAGCTGCACCTCGTTGTTTTTAAAGGCGGCCACCGAGGCGCTGTAGGATTTTACGGGAATGTATTCGACCTGAATGCCCAATTGCTCCGAGAGATAGGTGGCTACTTTGGAAAAGCGCTCCTGCAGGCGCGCCGTGTTCTGGTCGGGAATGGCGGTAAAGCGGAAAGGGGCGGATTGCGCCAGCACCGGCGTTAGAAGAAATAAGATCGTCAGTAGGGGCAGGCCAAATTTTACCACGGCGGATTTCCTCTTTTTTTGAGGCGAATGGGTTTGAGCTTTACAGAATATGATATAAAATGCGAGGGCGGGCAAATTCGTTTTGCCGGAGCATCACACATTTTAAGTAAATTCGTTAGTTGGGGTGTGCTTGGTGGCGCTGGGGGTGGCGGGTGTCATTGGGGTCTGCTTTGGGATAATGTGCGTTTTACTTGCTAGTGTGGGACGGTGGGGTAGGGGACGGTCCCGACGCTCATGGCGCCCAAGCCTACGTCCTCCCACCCAACAAACTTTGACATCTATCAATAGGTGCTTTACGCTTAAAATCCTAAAAATGTCTTCCAATTCCTCCCCACAACGCGGCACAGGCATCTTCTACGGTTGGTGGATCGTCCTGGCCGGTTTTATTATCCAAGTTTTAAGCGGTTGCCTGCTCTTCCACGGCTTCGGTACCTACATCTTGCCCCTGCAGGCCGAATTTGCCTGGAGTAGAACCCAGGTTTCCGGTGTTTTTTCCATGGTGCGGGCCGAAAGCGGACTTTTGGGTCCGTTGCAGGGCTGGTTGATCGATCGTTATGGGCCGCGGGCGATCATGCGCATTGGTTTTGTGCTCTTTGGTTTGGGTTTTGTGCTGTTCAGCCGCATGGACTCGCTCTTCACCTTCTATTTTGCCTTTGCCATCATTGCTCTGGGAGCGAGCCTGGGTGGATTTATGTCTATCTCTAGCACCATTGCCAATTGGTTTGTGCGGCGGCGCTCGACGGCGCTGGGCGTAATGCTGGCGGGTTTGGGCACGGGGGGGTTGATGGTGCCGGTGCTGGTGTGGAGCTTGTCGGAGCACGGTTGGCGTGCCACGGCATTGGCTTCGGGAGCGCTGGTGGTGTTGGTGGGATTGCCACTTTCTCAACTCATGCGCCGCCGCCCGGAAGATTACGGCTACCGGCCGGACGGGGATGTAGGGGAAAGAGAGGAAGAAGAGGGAAGAGAACAAGAAGCCGAATCCTCTTTTACAACCAAGCAGGCCCTGCGCACCTCTGCCTTTTGGTTTCTAGCCTTGGGCCACGGTTCGGCCTTGCTGGTGGTGGGCTCGGTGCTGGTGCACCAAATTCCACACATGGTGGAAGGCATGGGCCTGAGCACAGAAATGGCAGCGGCCAACGTTGCCGTGCTGGTCGTGGTGACGATGGTGGGTCAATTAGTGGGAGGGTATTTGGGAGATCGGCTCGACAAGCGCCTGATCATGTTTGTCTGCATGTGGCTGCACGCCGGCAGCTTGCTGGTTTTTGCCTATGCCGATACAGTGGCAGCGGCGCGGCTTTTTGCCGTATTACACGGCACGGCCTGGGGCGTGCGCGGCACGCTGGTCAACGCGATAAGAGCGGATTATTTCGGACGCGCTTCATACGCCACCATTTCGGGTTTCGCCTCGCTGGTCATTATGATTGGCATGACCCTCGGGCCGCTTTTTGCCGGTCTTGTACGCGATTGGACGGGAAGTTATAAGGCGGCGTTCTTGGTGTTGGCGGCGCTGGTAGCATTGGGGTCGGTGGCGTTTTTATTGGCGCGCAAGCCGGAGTTGCCCAACCCTGCCTAAGATTTATAATAGGGGTTTTTTCCGTTGGCGTGGTCGGTGACGTCGAGAACGGATTTGATCTGGGACACGGCGGCGACAATGGCCGACTCAATGCCCTGCTTGAGCGTGACGTCGGCCATGCCGCATCCCTGGCAGCCGCCCTGAAGTTCCACATAGACCACGTCTTCTTTGATGTCGAGCAGGGCGATGTGGCCGCCGTGGCCGGCGACCATGGGATTGATCTGGTCTTCGAGCACGGCTTTAACCTGGTCGACTACGGGGCCGGATAGGTGGTCGGGCAATTGCATGGGGCGGTCAATTTTAAAACCGCTGCCCATGAGTTGCTCAACGTAGTCGACCGTGGCCTCTTCGAGCAGGTCGACGCTGTCGGCGTCCATGTAGACGTCGAAGCCGTCGAAATTTACCACGGTGTCAGTGGGGTCTTCCTGGCCCTGACTGATAAAGGCCAGTTTGTAGTCGACTTTAAAAGGGGATTGGGCCTGGGCACCAATGCGCAAGCCCATAACAGGCTTGTCGCTTTGGGAGACGAGTTCGGCAATTTTCTGTTCTGCGGCGGGGGTAATGGTAAGCAT
This sequence comes from uncultured bacterium, assembly GCA_964012055.1. Lineage (GTDB taxonomy): Bacteria > Latescibacterota > UBA2968 > UBA8231 > UBA8231 > CAXGRO01. The sequence goes on along the minus strand of CAXGRO010000040.1, from coordinate 1,325 downwards.
AGCGTCCTCCTGTGGTATCTAAAATTTAGGGATCGGCGGGGAGGATGCAAGGTCGCGGGGAAATGCGTATGTTTTGCCCGGGGAGCGGGTGGGGATCGGCGGCTGACTTATAAATAAAATGGAGCGGTATTCAACATGCCTATCAAAGCGCAGCGCACCACCCACCCGCGGCTCTACCACCCCGTCGACGACCCGGGCCATACTTTTGCTCTGCCCACAGACCCGGAACGCCAGCGCATTCTAGAACGCATAGTAGCCGACTGTAAAACCCTGGGACGGCGCCGGCCCTGGAAGAAAATCCCCGAGTGCTTTGACAGCCCCCACCCCTACCACCAGCTCTACATCACCTTCTACACCGGCATGCAGGCCAGCGCCTACATCGAGCACTACGCCTTTGCCTGGCGCCTCACTGGCGACCAACGCTGGCTGGAGCGGGCAAAGCAATGGCTGTTGGCCGCCGCATCCTGGGAGCACAGCGACCGCATCGAAGAACATTTCTACACCGCCAACCGCTATATGCAGGCCTTTGCCCTGGCGCTGGATTTGTTGCACGGCAAACTCAGCCCGCGGCAAGAGGATAAGGTCACCGATTGCCTGATACGTATGATGCAGCGCTGGTGGCCCGATGTGGTGAACAACCAAACCAATCCCTCGGGCGGTCACCACGCCGTGGTCGACAACGGCCACTTTGGCGTGGCGGCGCTGCACTTGCTGGGCAAACACGGCGCCGCGCCGCGCTGGGTTGAGGCCGTCATCGAGCGCTTTCGCAACGCCATCATGCCGCACGGCTGCGGCGCCGCAGGCGAGCCGGTGGATGGTGGTTCGTTTTGGCCGTGGGAAAATATGTGGCTGCTGCACTTTGCCGACGCCCTGCGCAACGTGGTGGGCATCGACCTCTATGCCGAATTCCCGCAGCGCCTGGCGCGGCCGCTCAAGTGGTTTCGCTACCAGCTGGTCAACCCCAATAACGCCCTGGGCGCCGGCCGCCGCGTCGCCTGGTCGCCGGCGCTCTTGCGTTTGGCGCAGGAGGCCGGCGATGGCGATTTGCGCCAGATGGCCTTGGGCGACGACAACCTGGGTCGCATCTACAATTTTATGGTGGGTGTAAAGGGATCAAGCGCCGAGTGCGTCATTGCCTACGGGCCCTACGCCTACATGTATTGCGATCCGTCTTTTGCGGCCAAAGCGCCGGGTCGCCCCCTGCCCTTATCGCGAAAATTTACCGCCCACTACGGCGACTCCGCCCTGCTGCGCAACCGCTGGGGCGGCGCGGTTATGGCGGTGCAGGTGAGCGGCTACGGCGGCGGTGTGGCGCACAATTTTAG
>CAXGRO010000039.1:0-17478 GCA_964012055.1 uncultured bacterium | reverse complement strand
CACAAGCCAAAAGAAACTGCTGGAGGGGCGCACGATCAGAGCAGTCTGTCCGGAGTAGGCATCCGCGCTCGTCGCCAACTCGCCGTCAGCCGGCAGCGCAAACTTCCAATCCACCGACAATTCGTCGGCAAAAATGGGCAGGCCCGCCGTCGGCCGCGCGGGCGCAGCGGCGTCGAGTCCGGCGTAGCGCACCAGCAGCGCAATGCCGGGCCACAACACCTCAATGCCGTGGTGTTCGGTGGTGTCAAACGTATAAAAGATGTTGGTGCCGGGGCGAATAAAATGGAGCGGCACGGGAATTTCATCGTAACTGTAGTTGTGCTCCCTGCCCGGGCCGGCAATAATCACAGAGTCGTTGAGGCCCACGGCGTTGGCGCTAATGCCATTCCACGTGGTCAACACCATGCGCGCCGCCTCGGCCCGCGCCAAATCCTGCGGCACAAAAACCTTGGAGCCGTGCGTGTGCCCGGTGCGCGTCTGCCACCGGGCCGGCACGTCAAAGGGTTTGTAGAATTTTACCGACGTCCCCTCCCGCTCCAGCTCAATGCCTTCCACCGCCGGGGTCATATAATAAAGACCACTCTCATCTTTAATGCGCGCCATAAAACGCATGGGCTCTACCTGATCCGGCACCCAGGTCGTGTGCCAGTTGACCGCATAGGGCGGCGCATCTACCGTGCCCAGGTGATTTCTAATTTTGCCATAGCGATAGCGGTAGTACCACTGCCTGTAAAGACCGTTGCCTTCGTAGTCAAAGTCTTCGTAGAACCCAATAAAGTCCACTTGATCAATGGCGCCGTTAGGGCTGGAAACCTCCGCCTCCAGGCGCACCGAATCGGCGACGACGCTGCCGGCCGCCGGCGCCGTAATCCGGCCGCTGGGGTGTGGCTTGGAAACGTCGTAATAGATGCGAAAGGTGACGCAGTACACGCCCCACTGCCCCCAGCCAAAATTAAAACAGGTCTGACCACCGCTGGTGAATTCAAAGAGGTTCCTGCCCTCCTGCAATTGCTCCAACGGCACGGCAACAGCAGGGTAGGTTAAGTGCTGGTAACAGGTGGGGTTGTCGGTCCCCAGCCCCGCATCGGCGGGAATGGCGGCGGGTTCGGGAATGGCGATCCACTCGCCGCCGTTGAGGCGCAAACGCTTGTCGCCGGTACCGGCGTGGCCGCCCCACATTTCGATGTACACTTCGGCGCGCACGGCACTTTGCAAATCGTCGATAGTTACGCCGTTGACCTGGTTGGGAAATTCCTTGGCGCCGGCCGCCGTGGCATTGGGATCGGTGACGCGCTGCCAGCTAATGGGGCGCCAGAGGTATTAGCGAAAGACATCGCCGGGTCCGGGGTCGGCGCCCAGCGCCGCCGCGGCGGCACACAAAATCAGAATACCGCGAGCCATTTGTGAAAACAAACTTCACTCTCCCCTATCGTCCCTCTGCCAGAGAGCATGTCGTTTTGCCAGGGCATTTGCCCCAAAAGCGGCAAGGACGATCAAGAAAGGTTCTAACACCATGCGATAGCGCGTGTGCACAAAAAAGACCGAATAGACCAATGTAAACCCGGCAAATAGCGCGTAAAACGGCAAGAGCTGCGGCCACCAATGCCGCGACAGCACGAGCCCTATAACCGCCCCAACCAGCAACAGCGCGTAAAAGATCTGATAGCCGAACCGCCAGCTGGCGGGAAAGGTGGAATGGGCCCCTTGGCCAACGCCGGCCCCCGGCCGGAACCACCAGAAGTAAACGAAACGCTTTGCCGTCAATGCCGCAAAAGCGGCGGGGTTATCGGTGACCCACCGCATGCCTTCTTTATATAGAATGCGATCCCCGGCCGCCTCCCCCGCTGCGAGCACCCGCGCTTTTAATTCCGCCGGCATTTTGGTCCACACGGGCTGGCCGTCCGCCGCATACGCTTCGCCCGTGGCAAAGGCATTGTTGCCAATCCAAAAATTATAACCGCCGTTGGTCGAAACCAGAACAACCTGCTGGTGGACCAGGTAATTCCTGAGGGTCCAGGGCGAAAAGCCGAGAATAAAAACCAAGACCACAGCGCGCCAGTGCCGCTGGCGCATATTGCCCTGGATAAACCAGGCGCCAAAAAGCAATGCCGCACAGGGAAACAGGGCGGGTCTGGACAGGGCAAACAGCCCCAGTAGCCACCCCGCGGCAATGCCCTTGGCGAGGGACGGCTTTTCGCCGCACCTCGCCAACAAAAGAAAGGCCGCAACCAGCAGCAACACCTCTATTGTAATGGGATCGATGTAGGCGATCTTGATCACCAAAGGCGGATAGAAGGACAACGCGATCGCGCCCACACAGGCGGTGGAGCGACCGAACAACTCCTTGCCGAGTGCGTATATGAGTAGACAGGTACAGGCTCCCAAAACGGCCTGCAACAACTCGAGCAGCAAAAATGCGCTCGTGCCCCCAAAGTAGATGAATCCCGCAAGCAAGGAGGGATAAAGAGGGGGTATCCACGATCTATACCCCTGGTATATCGCATAATCTCCCGCCGCGTGGACCGCAAAGCCTTTGCCCTCTACTAAACCCTGCGCAATTTCTCCATATTCCCAGGTGACGGGACTGTGATAATTGTCCAAATAAAGAACAATGCCAAGCCGCACGCCTAACGCCGCAGAGAAAATCAGGAGAATGGGCCAATAGCGTTTGGCTTGGTCGCGCAATCCACGCCTTTCTTCACGATACATTTCCTCAATAATAGGAAAACTCCTCTATATTCACATCAAACCCGCTCGAACTTCTGCAACACTGCCCAGGTTGGGCTGTTGAACGACTTGCCCAATTCGCTGGGCTGATCGAGCATTCCCCAAGTCTGCACCACTTCTCCCTCCAGGGTAAATTCGTACACCAGGTGGGTCTGGCAGTCGGTGATGAGCACCCGGTCTTCGGGGATGATCCAGACCGAATGCGGCACTTTGAGAAAATCCTGGTCCCAAATTTTAGCAAGCGCCCTTCCCGATCAAAGACGACAATGGCGGGATTGGGCTCGCGGTCGATGACGTAAACCCGATCTTGCGAATCGGTGGCAATAGACGAGACGATGCCCAGTTCGCGGCCGTCGGGTCCCTGCCCCAGCCTTCGACAACGCGATATTGATAATCGCCGCTACCCCATGTCATGTATTGGCTCCTTCTGAAAAGATCGTCGAGATATTATTGAGATCTTTTGGGTTAAAAACAGCTTAATCTAAGTGGCTTTAATTGCGAGATCAATATAGGTCCGCACTCATTTATCGATGTTGATTGTGCTACTAATGGGCGTGTTCCTGTAACGCGGATTGGGGTAAACCTCGACGCTCATGAACGACATTGGCATTTCGACCCAGTGGCTCATGTCGGGAGCCACCGACCTGCTACGCACCAACTTAGAGCAACCGAATCTATCTCTCGATTCTCTCCAGAGGGCTACAAGAAGAAGACCTCGTTCCACCGGCGCCGCAGCGGCCACGGCGTGAAAACATCCCCTGCTGCAACATCTATTTCTCTGACTCCTCGCTGCAGTCCGGAAAACTGGAATATTCGCAAAATATTGATTTTATTATACTAATGCTCCTTTTTCATGGAGTCTTTCTCCTTTTTTTAGGCAATTTGTCCGGAAAACTGGAATTTTAGCTAATTTTTGTCCGGAAAACTGGACTTTCGCTCGAAATCTGTCCTGTTTTCAGGAATCCGCACCTCCAGTTATCAAACAGCCCTCTATCTTACATTATTTTTATTTCTTTATTATCAACAAATTATATCTTTTTTTCGCACGTTATTATTTTTTTCTGGTACACTCCTTGCTTTCTAAAGAAATCATAACCAGCCATAACTTTGGGCAAATTACACAGCACACAAAAATCAACCAGATGGCTGCTGCTGACGACAAGGAGTATGCAAGATGATGAATACCTCACCCTACCCCCGCCTGCTCGCCCTGCTCTGCATCGGTTGCTGCGCCGGCCTGCTACAGATCGAACCGACGGCAGCACAGGTTACCTTTACAAATGTGAGTGAAGAGATGGGCGTCGAGATCGCAACTTCATACGGGGTGCGGACGACCGCCCTGGGAGACTACGACAATGATGCCAAACTAGATGCGTTCATCGTGGGGGGGCAAGGATTGGCATTTTTTGTGCTCAACAATGAGGGAGGGGGGCGGTTTACGAATCGACTCGACATCGTACCGGCAGCAGTGGACTCAGAACGCAAAGGTGGCGGGATCGTTTTGGGCGATTACGACAACGACGGCGATCTGGACGTCTTCGTTCCAACTTGCTGCGCGCTCAGACCCAGTGCCCTTTTGCGCAACGACCGGAGCACTTTCACAGAGGTGGCGGAGGAAGCCGGTTTGACCGATGGCTTGCGCACGCTCAACGCCATCTGGTTGGACTACGACCGCGACGGCAATGTCGAGGTGTACGTGATGAACGCCGACGGCACCAATCCAGTTAATTTGACCAATCATCCAGCAAGAGACGAAGAGCCCGACTGTTCGCCAGACGGATTGCAAATCCTCTTTACATCAAATCGCGATGGCAATTCCGAGGTCTACGTAATGAACGCCGACGGCTCAAATCCGGTCAATGTGACCCGGCATCCAGGCCCTGACGGCGGCCAGCCATCGTGGTCGCCGGATGGCAAACACATCGCCTTTAGCAGCGGCCGCGACAGCAATGCCGAGATTTATTCGATCGACATCAGTGGTTCGGCCAGCGCGAGATTGGATCCGGCGGAAAGGGAGAACGTTTTTGCGGGCTAGACCGCTCTGAAGATTGAGGCGGACGGAGAATGGGAGGTGGCCTTTCGGCCCGCGCAAACGTCTGCCAACTCGACCCGTCATACCAGCTGACACCACCGCCTTTTGCACCAAACCACATGGCTCCGTCCATGGACTGATACACCGCACGCACGTCGTTCCCTCCCAAACCATCCACCCGCGTAAATATCTGCCAGTTCATGCCCCACAGCCCCCCCTCAGACCAGCGACTGCCCCCTTCGTTGGTGCCAAACCACATGGCGCCATCCGCTGACTGATACAGCGCTCGCACGTCGTTCCCCCCCAAACCGTCCGCCTGCGTAAACGTCTGCCAGCTCGTACCGTCATACCGACTGGCGCCCCCTTTCGTGCCAAACCACATCGCCCCGTCCACTGACTGATACACCGCCTGGACATGGTGACTAGTCCCTCTGCCACGCGTGTACGTGGTCCACAACTGGGCGTCAAGCCCTTGGAGCCATGCCCCTGCGGAGACCAGACTTAAAAACAGCCATCGGAGCCACGAATCTTCATTAAAAATAGACATACAAAGAAAGTCCTTCCCGTTCCCTGGCTAGAGCTAAAAAGAGGCCTCCTCTTGAACGCGTACTATTTCATATAGTGTAGACCTCATACACCGCTAATTTTCAATATTGCCTATTAACCGCCCCTGAACATCTATTCTCTTCATCGATCATTTACGCGTTTTGAATCCCGGTATTGAAAGATATCTAGCCGCCGCGCCGCGGCCTGCGCCTTGATTCCGAGTCGAAAATTCATGTAATTTCTGCAACCATTTTATTAGGCGGTATTTTTACGGCAAGATTACAACGAGAATAGACGCCAATCAACCCGAGTTCAATAGTGGCTCTATAGGGAGGCCAAGCAGGAAAGTGCACGCATATCAGCAGCGCATCTCCGCATGCCCTGGAACCTATGCATTACTCCTCCAACTCCCGGCCGTCGCGCAGATTCGAGTGGGCGGCCTCGGCCCCATAACATTTGCGCCGGGCGTCTACTTCTATGCGGGCAGCGCTTTTGGCCCGGGCGGTCTCGCTGGTCGCCTCAAGCACCACTTAGCTGCGGCGCCGCGGCCGCATTGGCATATCGACTACCTGCGCAGCACGGCCTCTGTAGCAAAAATATGGACTTCCTCCGATCCAAGACGCCTTGAATGCGTTTGGGCGGCGGCAGCCCAATGTCTACGCAGCGCCAAAGAGATCCCCGGTTTTGGCGCTTCAGATTGCTCGTGCGCTTCGCACCTTATGTCATTGCCGCGACTACCCCAGCGCCATGCGTTTCGACGCCATATGCACCTGACTCCGGCGTGCGCTGCCATCCGCCTTTTGTCGCCAGCCACAAATTGAGGGCCAGGAGTTCTACAATGTCAGAAGAAGAAAGTAAAGTCCTTTCGGCGAAGATGGCCGCCCTGATGCAGGAAGTCAGCCGGATGATCTCCGGGGATTTCCCCCTACAGATCGACGGCAACCAGACCATGGACGAGATCGTCCAGGCCGGCCACTATGACGGAGTGCACTCCTTTATCAACCAGGATAAGTTTCCACTCGCACCACACCAGCCGGTCGATGCCGTGGTGCGGCTGGTGGATCTGGGACGCATCGCGTCGTCTGCGGAGGCGGTGGAGGAATTCGCGCGGCTCAGCCTGCGCCGGCCGACCTGCGAAGAGGCTGTTTACTTTGGAGCGCAACATCCCGACGCGCAGCGCCACCGGCCCATTGTCTGGCCCCACTCACCCTACCAGCACGCCGACGGCAGCCCCCGGGTATTTGTCCACTTTGGCGACACCGGCTACCGCAGCCTCGACCTCTTTGTCGACAGCAGTTGGGGGGCCTACTGTCTTTTCGCCGGCGTTTGCCTTTAACCCCTGACAAGATTATCGAGAGCTTCTCATATGAAGATTAAATCCATCGACGTCGTCAGCATCCAGCGCCCCGATCGCGCCAAGACATCAACCGGTTCCGGCACCACCCTGGCCGCCTCCACCGCATCGGCGCCCAAGACGGAGGGGTATCGAAAAGCCTGGCCCACAGAAATTGAAGTGGCCAACCCCATGTCTAAATTCCCGCGCTTTAAAAAGCGCCGCCAGCTCTACGGCGCCAAACAATGGCCCGCTTTTGGCGTAAAAGTCACCGCCGAAGACGGCACCTGGGGCCTGGGCGTCTCCGCCGGCCGGCCCACCGCCTTAATCGTCGAAGACGCCTTCTCGCACATCCTAGAAAGCGAAGACTGCCTGGCCATCGAAAAACTCTGGGACATGATGTTTCGCGTCTCCAAACCCTTTGGCACCGTGGGTCTGATCAGCCTCGCCATCAGCGCCGTCGACCTGGCCCTGTGGGATTTAGCCGGCAAATTGCAAAACAAACCCGTCTACGAGCTCTTGGGCGGCCCAGTGCGCGACCGCCTCTTCGTCTACGCCACCGGGGACGACGTCGACTGGTACAAAGAGTTGGGCTTTCGCGGTTTTAAACTGCCCTGCCAGTACGGCCCCGTCGATGGTTTGTGGGGCATACAGGAAAACGACAAGCGCATCGCCGAAGTGCGCCAACTCATCGGCGACGACAGCGAGCTCATGCTCGACTGCTACATGGCCTTTGACGTCGAATACGCCGCCCGCCTAGCCGAGCGCCTGCGCCCTTATGGCCTGCGCTGGATGGAAGAATGCCTCATCCCCGAAGACCTCGGCGGCCACATCGAACTCAAAAAGCGCCTGCCCTGGCTGGCGCTGGCCAGCGGCGAGCACTTCTACACCCCCTACCCGTATCAACCCATCATTGAAAACCGCGCCCTCGACATTTTGCAACCCGACATCCAGTGGGTGGGTGGCATGACCGCCTGCGTCAAAATCGCCAATATGGCCGCCGCCGCCGGTCTAGAAGTGTGCCTGCACGGTGGCGGCCGTGACCCCTACGGCCAGCACTTCAGCTGGGCCATGCCCAACACGCCCTGGGCCGAATATTACATCGGCTCCGACCCCGGCGTTCCCCTCGAAGAGGTCTCACAACCCGGGGCGCTCATCCCGCGCGACAGCTACCTGGAATTCGCCCCCACCGGCCCCGGCTTTAACCTGGGCATTGAGGAAGAATGGCTAGTCCCCTTCCAACTGTAAACGGAGGCGTCCTTTGAATATTGATCCGCGCGACAATCGCACGCGGGCGCGGCGCGGCAAAATAACCCTCTCGGTGGGGCCCCAAAGCGGCGATCTACCGGGCATCGACGACAAAGCACTGCAAGCCGCGCTCGACTACTTAAACCGTCTGGGCGGCGGCCTGCTATAGATCCTACCAGGCGAATACTCTCTGCACAACGCTCTCTACCTGCACTCCAACCTGGAAATTGCGGGGGCCGGAGAAACCACCGTCTTAAAGAAAGTGCCGAGCGTCACAAGCCCCCTTGTCCGCCTCACTGAGTGGTACGAGACCCAGGTACAGGTCGAGGACCCGAGCGGCTTTTTTCCCGGCTGCGGCGTCATGCTACAGTGGGGTCCGCAGAAATACCCCAACCGCACCCACCCCCAGCACACCGTACTGGAAGTCGACGGCGACATCCTCACCCTCGACTGCGAAGTGACATCGGGCGTAGGGCCGGAACAGGAGGCCAGGATCACTACCCTTTTTCCCCTGATCACCGGCCGCAACGTCCACAACGTCCACATCAAAGACCTGGTCTTGGAAGGCAATAAAGAATACAACGACTACATCGACGGCAATTTTGCCGCCGGCGCTTTCCTCACCAACTGCAGCCATTGCACTTTCGACAACATAATAGCGCGCAACTACAACGGCGACGGTTTCAGCTTTCAGGTGTGCGACGACATCAACTTTGCCGACTGCCGCGCCGAAAACAACGCCAACTTAGGTTTCCACCCCGGCAGCAGCGCCCAGCGCCCCGTCTTCCGTCGCTGCGTCGCGCGGGGCAACAACCGCGGCATCTTTTTTTGCCGCGGCGTCAACTACGGCCTGGTTGAAGACTGCAACTGCTCGGCCAACAGAGACGTGGGCATCTTTATCGGCGACCGCGACACCGACAACCGCATCTCCAATTGCACCGTCGCAGACAACCAGCAGGCGGGCATCGTCTGCACCGATCGCGAAACTTCATTTCGCGGTGCCCACCGCTCCGTCCTAGAGAACAATCTGGTGTGCGACAACGGCTGGGGCGGCGACGGGGTGGACATCGACATAAGAGGCGGGACCTTCGATGTGGAGATTCGCGGCAATACTTTTAAGGATTCCGGCGACGGCAAGCAGCGCACTGGCATACGCCTCAGCCCAGAGGCCGAAAACGCCCGCCTGGAGGCCAACTCTTTTGAGGGCATGGAGCGGGATTGGCTCGAAGAAGTAGAAACGCCCTAAACGCGCCAATTTATCTCAGCCTTCACACAAACGCAGGAGAAAGCGGGCGCCTTCTCTTCCCCACTCTTCCGGCAGGGCGTGACCGCTTGAATGAACCACGTGGATCTCGACGGCGGAAGTGCCTTTGCGGGCGGGATTTTCCAATTCAAAAAGCCGCTGTGCCAACGCCACACAGGCGTGGGTACCCACCCGGTGGTCGTGATTGCCGATGGCCATATAGAGCGGCCGGTCGGCCAAATCTTCAGCCCAATGGTACAGCGCCAGCGCCGCCACGTCGGGGCGCTCGGTCACCGCACTGAATTCACTGAGTAAACGCCAGTCGGTCACCGGGGCGAATCCCGCCATGCCGTTAATGCGGAGGTCGGCAGCGCCCAGCCGCAGGGCGCAATAGCCGCCGCGCGAGCCGCCGCAAATGAAAATCTTTCCGGGCCGCGCCAGCCCCTTTTCCAGGCAGGCATCTATCACTTTCTTGCCATTGGCCACAAAACGGACAAAGGGATCATCGCCAGCCAAAAAGGCGGCACACATGCCTTTTATGCCTTCCCCATGCTCATTGATGAGATCGCCGTGGTTGGGCAGATCAAAGCCGAGGGCGCGGTGGCCCGCTTGGACAAAAAGCTCAGCGGGTGTAGAGTGGGGGTCGGCGCCCATAATAATCTGTCTGGCACTGCCAAAGGCCAGCAGCAGCGCCGGGTCGGGAGCCATATTTTCGGGAGCGGGAGAAGCCAGAGTGCAGGTCAGTGGCGCCGCATCGGTAGCAACATCAAATTCAGTGGTGTGCATGGTAGACTCCTCGCATTCGGTAGGGAATCGGCAAGGCCGACGGCAACCGATTTTTCCGATCACACAGCTTGCTACGAATCCGTATGCCAAGGTTTACCGCTCTGAGAGAACTTCCGAAAGTCCTCTACTCTACCAAATGTAATACGGTTTGCGTCATGGTAGTTGGGGGCCCCCTTGTAGGCCGTCCGGACCAGGTAAATTATGTCATCACCGTCGAACTCCCAATCAGCGTACTGAAATCCTGTCTTGAAGGCCGATTCCTCGGGTGTCTTCTCATGCCGGTCTTCCATTAGCACCGTGTGCCTGGTCCAGGAAGACAGATCCTCCGAACTAAACAGACTCAGTATATTCCTGTGAACCCTAGGAGGCCCGGTAAACATATCGTTAGCAATAAGCCAGTAACGACCCCCGTTGTCATCCCGGGAAATAGTGAACTTGACCATGGCACCTGGCAAATCAACAAACCAACGTTCCGGATCAATGACCAGGTGTCGGCCCTCATTCTCGATTTTCAGGAAAGCTGCCTTATCAATGGCGTATTTGGTTTTACCTGACCTGTAATCACCCCCGAGCTCTGGCTGAAGCCGCATTACGCTGCACAGCTGACCGTTGGTGTCCACGACGATATTACCTTCCAGCCATCCGTCGACCCCGTCAGCAATATCCCTGGGAAACACGACCTCGTTACTTTTGCGCCAGCTCGAAGCCTTGAGTAGGTCAGAATCTTCGTCTGCCGAGAGCACGAAGGCTCGAAACCCTTTCGGCCAGTGAAACGGGTGGTTGTTTTCGTATGCCGTGTATAGTCGGCCCTCAAATTTCAGAACGTTGCTTGGCACATCATGATAATTCGGCGGTTCGTATTCGTTCCCGGCCCGAAATAAGAGCCCACTTTCCTCGTCCACCGGATCGGTCCAGGTCGACCCCACGTCGTCTGACCTTCGAATAACTAAGCTCCCATACCCACACAAAGTACCTATCAAGTAGACAGAGCCTCTATGAACAAACAGCTGCCCCCCCCAGGATTTTTTGATGTTGGCAGTCAGCTCCCACGTCAGTCCATGGTCGTTCGATCGGTACACGCTTGTCACGTATTGATCGTATTCCAAATCCGCAATGTCTGCACGATGGGATCGGGCTTCAGGAAGCCCTTCAGCCTCTCGGTGCCCTGGTTTATCCTTATCTTCTGTTATCGGAATATCTCCTCGCCATCGATAATCGTGCGCAGCGAGAAGTTCCCCGCTATCGAGTTTCACCAGAGTTGGGCTACCAAGGTTGATGTCGGTCGCAGGATCTTGGTATTTGATTTGGCTGATCCATGGGTTAGTTAATTTCATATCTACCTTTACTTTATAATCTTAATTTACTTATAGCAATACTGTGGACACTTTTTGTAAGTCATTGATAAATAACTGTTTAGACAAATAGGTATTTTAAAATTTGTAACTTGTTGATAAATAACCACTTACGAATTTCAACCTTACAAAAATCCGCTCAAAATCGAAAAAGTGTCCACAGTATTGTTATAGGAATAACTTATCCCTCACCGCGGACGACCCGCGCCGTTCAACGTCCCGAGAATATAGCCCATGACAACTAAGCCCAACATTCTTTTTTTGATGACAGACCAGATGCAAGGCCGCGTTCTCAATCCAGACCATCCTTGCAAGACGCCCAACTTCGAGCGCCTTGCGGCGCAAGGCACCCGCTTGCCGCGTGCCTACACCCCCAACGCCGTCTGCTCGCCGGCGCGCGCCAGCCTGATGACCGGTTTGCTGCCCCACTCCCACGGCGTTTTGGAAGTCATCCACTGCGTGGACGACGACCAGTGCAACTTGCGCACCGAATTGCCGCACTGGGCTCAGCGCCTGGAAGCCGCCGGCTACCGCACAGGGTATTTTGGCAAATGGCACGTTGAGCGCACAGACGACCTGTCCCGCTTCGGGTGGCAGGTCAACGGATGCCTGACGTCGGATCTATACCAACAAAAACGCGACCAGGCCGGGGGCGGCAACAAAACCCACGGCTCGTTTTCGCTTGAAAAAACAAACGATCTCCTCGAAGGCTATCATCGCAGCCTACTATACGGGGTGACAGACACCCCAGCGGATCAACGCGGCGTTGGCATAACCACTCAGCTCGGTCTCGATTTCCTGCAAGCGCAAACACAAAACGACCAACCCTGGTGCTGCTTTGTCAGCATCACCGAGCCGCACGACCCGTTCGTAGCGGGGCCGGAAGCCTACGGGCTGTACGACGTAGACCGCATCCCCCTCCAGCCCAACGTGGACAACCCGCTGACCGGCCAGCCCAACCTGTATCGCAAGGCGGGCCTCGCCTGGCGCGATATGGACGCGCGCCAAAAGCGGGAGGCCACCGCCTGTTATTACGCCTCCATTACCGAGATCGACGCGCAATACGGCCGCCTGCTCAACTACCTCGAAGAAACGAGGCAGCGAGAAAACACCATCGTCGTGCTGACCAGCGACCACGGCGAGTTGCTCGGCTCGCACGGCTTGTACTACAAGAATATCAGCGGATTTGAAGAGGCGTATCAAATTCCACTGATCCTGAGCGGCCCCGGAATTGCAGCAGGCACAACCAGCGACGCGCGAGTAGGCCTCCACGACGTCGCCCCGACCCTGCTCGAACTGTGCGGCGAAGAAACCATCGGCGCACCGGATTCGCGCTCCTTTGCCGCCGCGTTAAAAGACGATGCCGGCGCGGCGGGCGACTTCGCCCGCGGTTTTGCCGAATACCACGGCGGGCGCTACCGTCTGACCCAGCGCATCATCTGGGACGGACCATGGAAATTGGTGTGGAACGGATTTGATTTTGACGAACTCTACCACCTCGACGACGACCCCCAGGAGATGCGCAATCTGATCGACCAGCCGGCCAGTAAAGAGGTCGTCCGCGCCTTGATGCACTACGCCTGGCAGCGTATTGAAGAGACCGGCGACCACGCCTTGCTAAACTCGCATTACCCCGCTCTCCGCCTGGCCCCCTACGGCCCAACTATACTGGATGAATCTGCTCGCCACGCTTAGCCGCTCGCTCCAAGACTTGTCGCACGCGGCGCGCCTCTTAAACTCCTACAGGTGTTTGCCAAAAAACGCCTCGGACTTATTGGCGCCCCAGCCGTGCTCGCCGGGGTGCAAGTCCAGTTCGAGATTTTTGGAGGCGCCGGCCGCTTTGTAGATGGTTTCCACCTGGCGATGACAGGCCAGGGCCGTGTCAACCTTAAAGCAAGTATCGTTGGCGCCGATGTCGATCAGCAGGGGGCGCGGCGCAATCAGCCCCTGGGCGTCGGGCAAATCGACGAGTTTATAGAGCCCGGGCGCCACCTGCATGCCGCAATAATTGTTATCGCGGATGCCAAAGGCCTCCCACAAATCGCTGTAGCAGATGATCTCCGTCGCCTTAAAGCGCGCGTCGCACAGGGTCATCCACAACGCCATCACGCCCCCGCCACTCAAACCCATCACCCCCAGGCGCTCGCCGTCGACGTGGGGCAACGACGCCGCAAAGTCGGTGGCGGCCTTGCCGTGGGCCACGTTGATCGAAATCGATGTCATGCCCAGCATGGTGGCGTGCAGATAGTAGAGATTGCACCAGTCACGCCCCCCGGCACTGCCCCGAAAATTGGGCTTGTTCTCGTCATTACGCTCGCCAAAGCCAATCCAATCGAGCGCGTAGGTGACGTAGCCCTTCTGGGCCATGACCTCACCGTAGTTGTAGTTGTGTTGTTCAATATTGGTCGCCAGCGCCGCGCTGGCGTCGTTGCCCATCACCGGTTCCTTGCCAAAGGGGCCGTGCCCATGGCAGCACAGCAGCGCCGGCAGCTTTTCGCGCTTGCCCAAATCGAGGGGCAGGTTGACCAGCACGGTGGCGGACAGATGCTCCTGCACATTGACGACCCAGCGCTGGCGCCGCAGGCCGCGCAATTCCCACTCGGCCAGCAGCTGTGGCTTAAGGGGCGCCGGCGCCGGCGCCTCGCCCAGACAGGCCAGCACTTTGGGCAAGGCCTTGCGCTTCCACGCACTGAACTGGCGCCGGTCTTTGCCCGCAAAGCGGTATTCCGGCACGTACTCCCTGGCCAGGTCTGCAAACATCTGCTGGGGACTCATATTGCGAACGGTCATGATATCATATCTCCCAGGTATTCGAGGAACTGGCGCGGCGTCAAGACTGCCACTCCACACCTCGAGCGTTTAGGATAATGCCGGACATTTTCGGTAAACGAGTAAAAAGAGTAAAAAGAGTAAAAATCTGGGACAACGCCTAAACCGCGAGATAGCGTTCCGCCTCTTCGTCTTGCCATTGAAGCTGCAAGTCATTCGTCTCATGGGGTTTAAAGCGGCGGGCCAGGCTGTCAATCGACGCCCCCAATACGTCAATGTGATCCAGGTCGGCCGTGCCCATCTCCAAATCATTGGCGTAACTGAGCAACCCCAGTTCCAGCGGCTCAAAACCCATCGCCTTTGCCAGAACGGCGTCCGCGGCAATAGGATCTGCACTCGCTCCCACGGCCTTGAGATCGACCCCGTCCCCACCACCCGGCCCGTTGCCCTGCATGCCCACCGTGCCGTCCACCACCCCGATATCGGGCATTAAATAATTCGCCAGCCGAATCAAATTGATGTTGAGGCACCGCGCCTCGTCCGAGGTGTCAAAAGAGTCCACGCCCGGGTTGCCGTGCATCTTGGCGCGGTCCTGTCTGCGGATGGTCCCCATAATCATATTCTTCACTGCCAGAGTGACACAGCAAACGTTGTGCGTCTTGGCGACGGCGACAGAGATGGTGCAGGGGCAGTCGAGGACCGTGCGCGGCATGTGGACCGTATAACTCGAGCGATCGTTCAGGTAAATGTCGACCGTTTCCCACGACGTCTCCGAGTTCAAGTCGAGCAGTTCTATGGGAATGTCGAATTCGTCCGGCAGCGCGCGGTAGCCGAAATTGTCGAAGGCTTCCCCCGACCGCTTCTCGTTGCCGCCTTCTGCCACTAAAATCTTGTCGGGCCGCACCGGGCACGACAGCAAAAAGTCGATCGTCCCTCTAACGGCGTCTACATGGGTGCTGGCCAGCTGCTTGGTGCCCGACAGAAAGTTTGGCTTGAGCATGACCTCTTTGCCAATCTTGGGAATCAGGTCGTGCCGCACCAAATCCATCGCGTTAAAGACGTTGCTGCGGCGATCGTCGCCCCGCACAAGACCTACTCTCGCTCGATCCATATAACCCCTGCTTGATAGTGGTTAGTTTCTACTTGCTTTATTCTACCGGCACCCGGCCTCCGTGCCACGGGAAGGCGTATGTCGGCGTGTTGACAAAGCGCTCCATACCGGCCTCCAGCCGCACCGACGTGAAGGGCGGCAATTGCACCACAAAGTGTTTGCCGTTGGCTGTCGCGCAGCGCTCCACAGGGTCCCGCGCTTCGCGCAGCCAGGCCCCGGCATTGCGGTTCAGCGCCTCGTTGTCGTGCTCGGCATAGCTCACATCGGTAAACTTGTGCTCGCCAAACGCCCCTGCATGCACAATGAGGCTGCGGGGCCGAGACCCCGTATTGACCAGCCGAATCCCCACCGCGCCCGCCTCGATTCGGTCGACAAAAGCGGCCACGTCCTCCGGCAGGCCGGGGCGGCCCCGGTCGGCGTCAAAATAGCGCACCGCGTGCCGGGGCCAGGCCACCGTTGTAAACCGGCTGGGGCGCCCCCTGGGTGAGCTGCGTCAGGCCCTTGACCACCACCGGGTTGGCGGGCCAGCGATTTTCTTCGATGATCTGCTCCACCGTGCGCTCGTCGCGCCGCATGTTCTCGTGCGCCGCGTTGACCCACAGCTGTTCCGCCGCCAGCAATTTGGTCGGCCAACTGGGGTTGTTGCCCTCGTAATACTGGAAGCGCGCCTCCAGGGTGGCGCCGCCCCGATCCCAGTGCGTCGGCACCTCGGTGAAGTCGCGCTCCACCTCGTTGTCGCACACATAGCGCAACATCTCCAAATCCTGCGGGGCCATGGAAGCGTGGTAGAGTTTGATCAGCGGCTCCAGCTGTACCGGCACAAATTCGTCCCAACCATTTGGCCCGTGCCGCGTCGGCACGATCAACTGCCCGTCGTCGCGTATCTTGCCGCGCTCCAGCAGCACTTTGATCTGCCAGCGCAACAAATTTAAATAGCCGCTATCGCCGCTCACCAATTGGGCGCACTCGGCGGCGACGGTGAGGCCGATGAGGATGCGAAAACCGGGCGTATAGTAGAAGCGGTTCCAGCCGTGTATACCGCCCCACCACTGGCCTTCCCGGCGCTCGCCGATGATTCCGTTGGGCCCGATGTTGTCGGGGACAATCCCGTCATTCTGCTCAATCCGGTCCAGCCACGCTCCCGCGTATTCGAGCACCCAATTTTTGTATTTGTCCTCGCCGGTGTAGAGGTAGGCATTGGTCACCAGGCCCGTCATGGCCAGATTGGCCGGCTCGTCCCCCTGCAACACCACCTCGTCGAACAATTTGAGGATCTGCTCGCGGTAGACCTCATCTTTAAACCAGTACGGGTCGAGGTCCTTGACCATGGGGTAGAGCGGCGAGATGCGGCCCTTGCCAGAGGGCACGCCGTCGGGCCGGTGGCGATGAAAAAAACCGCCGTGCCCAGGCTGGTCGAGCCAGGCGACGACGAGTTCCAAATCGCCGGTGGTATCGCCGGTGCTGTGGCTGAGCCGGTATTTGCTCTTGGCGTGCAACAGCGGCCCCTCGCTACCGTGGAACGGCGAGCGGATGATCTTGTGTTTGCGATCGTAGTTGGGGGCCTGCGGGTCCCCTCCCAGGTAGAGGCCGGCAAAACGGCGGGCGCGGCGGATCATTTCCGAGTTGGTCGGGTCAGCCAGGCCAAAGTCGTAGAAGTACTGGCTGCCCTCGCCCATGTGAAAAGCGTCGGAATTGTAGGGGATGGCGAGGTTCCACCACTCGTTGTGCAGCTGCGGCATGTACATGGGGTTGGGCGGCATGCCCTGAGGTTCCCCGACGCCGTCGTCGTAGAACCGGGTTATGGCGTCCCACTCCTTAAGCGCAATCTCCAGCATCTTGTCGCTGGCGCGAATCGCGTAGAAGCGCCCCCGCATCGAGCGGCTCTCGTAGGCATCGTCGATGTCGTGCACGTGGTAGACTAGGCCGCTGGGGCGCGCGTACTTTTGCGCCGCCAGCAGTGCGGCCTCTTCCATAGTGCGCATCAAGTGGCGCTGCATGGTCGCCCAGGCCGGCGGCGCTTTGATCTCCGACGCCGTGATCGTGGCGAGTTGCTGCGGGTTGAATCCGGACGTCATCGGGATGGCCTCCAAAGTTCTAGGCAATATATAGGGCGTTTTCTTCAATAACTGTGGACACTTTTTCGATTTTGAGCGAATTTTTGTAAGGTTGAAATTCGTAAGTGGTTATTTATCAACAAGTTACAAATTTCAATATCTATTTACCTAAGCCGTTATTTATCAATGACTTACAAAAAGTGTCCACAGTATTGTTCTAAAAAGCCGTCTTAAAAAGGTCCAATTTTGTAGAAAGGGGTTGAAAAAAGCGTACTCG
>CAXGRO010000038.1:0-17712 GCA_964012055.1 uncultured bacterium | reverse complement strand
CAGTTCGGGAATCAGATGGGCGTGGTTGGCCAGGTCATCGATAATCAATTCCTACCTATTCCCCTTTATCTAACGCGTTGTCCGCGTAATTGCATTCGCCGCAGGTGGCGCCGCCGGCTAGTTTGGCGCTCCGTACTCGGCCGCAAAATCTTTGAACGCCTTTTGCAATTCGCGCTTCTTCGCTATGGTATCGAGATTTTCGAGCAAGACGGTCAAAATGTAGTTATTGCCAAATCCGTGCTCCGCATTGAGCTCTCTCAGTTTTTTGTACGCCACTTACGAAAGCGCGGCGTTAAAGCGCTTGGGCAATGGGTATCTTTTTTTGGCCATCATTTTCTCCTTATCGCACTTAAGCCTCAGCAAGCGCTTTAATCCCAGTCGACCATGCGCGCACCCCCCAAAAGCTCCTTGCCGCGCTCGGAGAGCATTGCAAACGTCGAGCGCGGCATCTCTATGCGAGCGCCTATGCTGTACCAGGACCGACAATAACACACCACCAATTCGGGACGCGGCTGCAACGAGCGGTTGGGGGTGCCGCGGTGCAGCATGCGCACGTCCTGTATCCACATGGAGCCCTTCTTTAAGTTGAGCCGGTGCGCCGAAGGGAATTGGCCGCGGCGCAGCAAGTCGTCGTAGTTGTCCTCCAAATCGGCGTCGACCAGGTACTGGGTCGACGGCAATACTTCGATACTGCCGTTTTCCTCCGAAGTATCTAACAGCGGAAATTTGACGCCGATCGCCGGGCAAGTGCGCAAGCCAGCTTCGGGGATCTCGCGGGCGAGGCGGGTGTCGCGGTGCCAGTGCTGGTATTCGCTGCCGGGGTAGGGGTTGTTGGAATGGTAGCAGGTGATGGCGTATTCGTCGCTGCCCCAATAGCGCCGCAAAAATTCGAGAATGACCGGGTGCTCAAAGACGGCCGGGTCGACAAAGGGGGCGACCCAGGGGATGGTCATGGTGTAGCGGTTGGGATTCTGCAACCGGCCCAGGCCGGTGCGCACGTCGCCGCGCTCTTTGGGGGCGATTTCATTTTCCCGCTCTTTTATGTGTTCGAGCATGGGCAAAAACGCTTCCCCAATTCGGTCGACGACCTCGTGGGGAATCATGTCCTCCAAAACCAGATAGCCGTTAATTTTGAACTCGGCCAGTCTGAGGTCAAAGTCAATGTCGTCGCAGGTGGTGGGCATATCTCCTCCTTTAGAGCCAATCGCCGCAGTCGATCTCGTCGAACAATTGCGGATCGCCGTAATAAGAACCGTTGCGCCCCAATTGCATCCAGCCTATGGAGAGATCGGGTTTTAAAATAAAAATGGCGGGAGTTATCTCACCCCGCTCCTGGTCGAGTACCAGGTCGAATTTTTTGGCAATAGCCAGGTTCTTATCCTCAATAAAAGGATAGGGAAAATCGATGCGCTTTTTTATACCTCTTAAAGCTTTGCCAGGGCCGGGAGAAAGAACCAGGAACGCGACGGGACAATTTTTGATTTGCTCGAGTTGCTGCCGGATGCGCACCAGCTGCCGCTGGCACACCGGGCACCAGATCGCCTTTAAAGTAATTACCACAACCCGCTTATCTTTTGCCAACTGGCCCACATCCACCGTGTCGCCAGAAACGCTGACGATGCGGCCGGGAAATTGCTTGCGCGGCAACTCCCGCTGTTTGGACTGGTAAGCGGCCGTAAAAAAAGGCGCCGCCAGCAACAGAAAAATCAAAAGACGTTTCATAGTCGTCGGCAACTCATACCAATTGTATTTCCAAACGCCAAGAATTCTACGCCAACGCCCATTTATAGCCTTTCAAAACACATTTAGATTTATACTACAACTTGATTTCATTTAACGCGATTAACAGAATATTATCCGGCCTAAAGTATTTTCCCACATCGTCCGATAAATTAAGATATGAAGACTACAACTCCTAATGACTGGCGCGAAAGCCGCCGCCTGCGCGCCTGGAAACTCAAGCAACAGGGCTGGAAGCAACGCGACATCGCCCAGGCCCTGGGCGTGACCGAGGGGGCCGTGAGACAGTGGATTCGCCGCAGCCGGCATGGCGGCACTAAAGCGCTGCGCCGCCATGCCACGCCCGGTAGCACGCCCAAATTGGACGCCGAGCAGAACCTCGCCCTGCTGGAGATCCTCAGCTTTCGCGCCACCGCCTTTGGTTTTGCCGACGACACCTAGACCGGGTCGCGGGTGGCCGCCCTCATTCGCCACTTCTTGGGCGTCACCTACCACCCCGGCCATGTCAACCGCCTGCTCAAACAATGGGGCTGGGATCGCCGCGAAGCGCTGCGCTCCACGCACCACAACGACAGGCAAATCATCGCCGGCTGGTGCCGCTGGTCTTGGCCGCAGTGGAAGAAAAAGCTGTTAAAGCACCATGTCTTGCAGGCCGTCGCCTAGCTCAATCTCGCTTTATACGTACCGCGTCTGTATTTTTCATTAAGGGGAATTTCCCGTTTCCGGGCCTTGCTCCTTCCCCGCCCCGTACTTATATTCAAAAAAATTGAACACCAGCTCCGTTGGGGGTGCCTCTTTCCAGAGGCTGAGACATTATACCCTTCGAACCTGAACTGGATCGCACCAGCGTAGGGAAACGGAATGTCGGCAAGGCAAGTATACATGCGGGCCGCTTCCCCACCCTGGGCAGCGGCCTTTGTTTTTGTCGCCTAGGGAGGAGCGACAACATGAAAAATAACATCCCTTGCCTTAACCCTCTGCGCGTTGCCCTGGCCACCCTGGCGTTGGCCACCCAGCTGCACGCCCAACCTCTCGATCTGAAAGGCCAGGTGGTCGACGCCGAGACCGGTGTGGCGCTCGAAGGCGCCAACGTCGCCGGCGGAGGGGCGGCGACCACAACCGACCGGGCCGGCCATTTTAGCCTGAGCATCGCGGCCGGCGATTCCATTACCGTTTCCTTTGTGGGGTATCGCTCCATCGGCTTGCGCCCCACCCACCCAGCGCTCACCGTCCGCCTGCAACCCGTCGCCCTCGAAACCCGCCCCCTCGTCGTCCAGGGCGGACTAGCCGTCCAGGCCCTCGACCAAACGGCGGCCAGCGTCACCGTGATGGACCGGCGCGCCCTGCAAGCGGCAGACGGCCACCACCTCCAAGACCTGACCCGAAACGTGCCCAATCTCAACTGGGCCGGCGGCACCTCGCGGCCGCGCTATTACCAGATACGCGGCATGGGCGAGCGCAGCCACTACGCCGGCCAAGGGCCGCCCAATTTCTCGGTGGGTTTTGTGCTGGACGACGTCGATCTCAGCGGCATGGGCATGGCCGGCGTCCTCTTCGACCTGGACCAATTGGAAGTATTTAAAGGACCGCAGTCCACCGTCTTTGGCCCCAACGCCATGGCCGGCCTCATCAATCTGCAATCGACCGAGCCGGGGCCGGTATTTAGCCGCAGCCTCAGCGCCTCGGCGGGCAACGACGCCCTGTTGCACTACGCCGGCACCGTCAACGTCCCCCTCGGCGAGCAGCTGGCGGTACGCGCCGGCTTTCACGCCGCCCGCGCCAACGGCTTTCGCAGCAACGAATTTATGCCCACCATCTGCGACGACACCAACCGCAAGCGCGAAAACCTCGCCCGCCTCAGGGTACGCTACCTCGGCGCCAACGGCCTCAAAGTGCTGGGCACGTTCTTTCGCGCCGACCTCAACAACGGCTACGACACCTGGACCCCCAACAACAACAAAGACCTCATCACCTACTCCGACCACCCGGGCCGCGACAGCCAGCTGACCACCGCCTTTTCGCTGCGCGGTGAAGTGCCGCTGGCGCGCCTGGGCGCCGAGCTCACATCCATCACCTCCTATTCGCAGACTGACCTGGAACACAGTTTTGACGGCGACTGGGGCAACGAAGAATTCTGGAAGCAGGCCCCGTATAATTTCGACCCCGAGGTGGAAGGTTGGGACTACGACTTTCGCGAACGCACCCTGCGCAAGCGCGACACGTTTACTCAGGAAGTGCGCCTGCGCAAAGACGATCCACGGCGTGGCAACGGACAAATCATTCTGGGCGCTTATATAAAAACCCAGGACGAAAAAGACGGGGCCACCGGCTATTTATTCGGCGGCGACGCGGCCGACCTCAGAAGCCTTTTTGGCGTAGACAATCTGGCCCTCTACGGCCAGTACCAACGCGACCTGGACCGGCGCCTACAACTAGCGCTCAACGTGCGCCTCGACCGCAACGCCACCAAGTACAACGGCAACACCAACGCCGGCGCCGAAAACATCGATTTCGAAGTTTCCCAATGGCTGGCCGGCGGCAAGCTGGCGCTGACCTATAGCCTCGCCCCCCAGCGCACGGTGTACGGCGCTATCTCTCGCGGTTACCGTGCCGGCGGCGTCAACCAGCACCCCTTCTTGGCCGCTTCCAACCGCCCCTACGACCCGGAGTACGCCGTCAACATAGAAACTGGCCTGCGCACCCGGGGGCCCCACTCCACCACGGCCCTGACCTTTTTCCACACCCTGCGCGACGACCAGCAAGTCAATCTGTCTAGCCAGCAAGACCCCAACAACCCCAACACTTTTGTCTTTTTCATCGCCAACGCTTCGCAGGGACGCAACAGCGGCGTCGAACTGGAGCAAACCTACCGGCTGACGCCGCAGGTAAAACTCTTGGGCTCGCTGGGATACCTGGATACGCACGTCGATTCCTATACGTTTGAGACCGACGACGGCGCAGCGGAAACGCGGGGCGGACGCGCCGCGGCGCACGCGCCCAATTACACGGCGCGCTTGGGCGCAGAGTACCGAAATCCGCAGGGTCTTTTTGGACGTTTAGAGATGACGGCAACGGATAAATTTTACTTTTCCGACAGCCACGATCAAATTTCCCAGGCGTACCAGCTGATAAACTGCAATGTGGGTTATGGGAGGAACGGCTGGAAGGTGACGTTGTGGGGACGCAATTTATTGGACGAGCGCTATGCGGTGCGAGGCTTTTTCTTTCAGCTAGAACCGGGTTTCGACGACAAACTGTACGTGACGCACGGGGATCCGCGACAGGTCGGCTTAAGTGTGTCGACGGATTTATAACTAAGGTTCGCGTCATGAGCGTCGATGCCCCCCCATGCCGCGTCCCAGGCAAACGCTCATTTCACCCCTTCACTAAAAAATGCCTACACCAAAAAAAACCCTCATCCTAGGCAACGGCACACCGCCTTCCAAAAAACTCTTCGAATCATTTATACAAGATAAACCATTGTTACTGTGCGCCGATGGAGGAGCCAATACCGCAACGCGCTACAACCGTGTGCCCGACTACATCGTCGGTGACCTCGACTCACTGCGGCAAGAAAACGAAAGTAGTGTGGCGGCAGAACGCCTGGTGCGCATCGACGCAGACGACACCAGCACCGACCTGTACAAAGCATTGCGCCTGGCGCTGGAATTAGGCGTTGAAGAAGCAGTACTGCTCGGATTCACCGATGGACGAACCGATCACACTTTGTGGAACCTGAGCTTGCTCAAAACTTTTCAACAGCAATTGCGCCTGCGCCTGGTGGACGACCATTGCGACATCCGGCTCATCGACAAAAGCATCTGCTTTAGCGGCAAGATCGGGCAGAAAATCTCGCTCAGTCCGCTGAGTGGGCCCGCGGAAGGCATAAAAACGATGGGACTGAAATTCGCGCTGCACGACGAGGCCTTGAGCCCGGGCATTAGAGACGGCATCTCCAACGAAATAATCGCCAATCCGGTCGAGATCCGCGTCGGCGCAGGAGATCTGCTCCTGGTGGTGCAGCGCCAAGAGGGCGGCGGCGAGATAGAGGTGTGGGAATAATTCGCCGAAAGCCCCCTCACACCGGCGGCGGATAAACCAAGTGGCCGGTGCGCTCGGTGCGGGCGCGCCACAGGCAGGCGCCGGCGGTGACGTAGAGCGTTTTTAAATCGGCGTCGCCAAAGGTGCAATTGGTCGGTAAGGCCGGCAGCGGGTGGGTCTCCAACACCCGGCCGTTGGGGGCAAAGACGTAGATCATGGTGCCCGGACCGCTCTGCTCCCAGCCGGCGGTGGCAACGATATTGCCCTCCGTGTCCAGGCACATGCCGTCGATGCCGCGGTGCGGGTAGAAGTTGTGCAACATCTCGTAGTCGCCCACCGAACCGTCGGCGTTGATCGGATAGGCGCGCAGCTCGCGCTTATTGCCCTCGCCGTAGTGACTTTGGGCCACGTAGAGCCACTTGAGGTCGGCGGAGACGAGCAGGCCGTTGGGTTTGGTAGTGTCGAAGGTGACGCGGTGGATTTGCCAGCGGCCGTCGGCCTGCGGATCGAGGCGGTAGATGGATTCGTGGTCCAGTTCCAAATCGTCGGTCACGTCGCCGTAGCGCGGGTCGGTAAACCACATGCGGCCCTGCGCGTCAAAGGCCAGGTCGTTGGGGCTATTGAGACGCTGATCCGTAAAGCGGTCGACCAGCACATCGGTGCTACCGTCGGCGTTGTAGCGCGCCATGCGGCGGCCGTCGGGCCCGCCCTCGCAGGCGTAAAGTACCCCCTCCTTGTCGAACATCAGGCCGTTGCCCTCGTTGGTGCCGGTGCGGTATTCGTCGCAGGCGCCGCTGCGGGGGTCGTAGCGCATGATGCGGTTGTTGGGGATGTCGGTGAAGAGCACGACCTCGCCGTCCCAGGCGGGGCCTTCGGTGAAGTCAAAGGGGCCGGCGACTTGTTCAAAATTCCAACTCATGATGTTCTCCTCGATAAATTTTGTTCACTTGAGCAATACCATTTTGCGCGTCTGGGCGAAGTTGCCGGCCCGCATGCGGCACAGGTAGGTCCCGCTGGAAACGCGGCGGCCGGACGGGTCGCGGCCGTCCCACACCATACTGTAATCGCCGGGGGCTTTGGTCTCTTCTATTAGGGTGTGCACCAGGCCGCCGCGCGCGTCGTAGATCTGGATACGCACGGGCAGGGAAGAACCGGCGGGAACGGAATAGTTAATAGTTGTAATGGGGTTGAAAGGATTGGGGTGATTCTGGTCGAGATTAAATTTCTCAGGCTGCGCCGGCGCTTGTTCGGGAATGAGCGTGTCCACCTCTTCGACGCCGTCGCCGTCATAGGAGAGGTAATACAGGGCGCGGGCCAGGCTGCGGCCGTGCTGGGCGTAGTCTTTATAGGCGTTGAACCAGACGCTCTCCCAGGTGGCCAGGTGTTGCTTTTGCAAAGCGGCATATTCGGCGTTGCCGCTCTGCGCCGCCAAAAAGCCGATGCCCAGAGACATATTGGAATAGGGGTCGCAGGGGCGGTTTTGGCGCATCCAGTCGACGGCTTGTTGCAGCCAGGCGATGGCGTGGGGGTCGCCGCTGACTTCGTAGTAGTCGACAAAGGCCTCCAGGATGAGGCCGACCATAAAATAACCCGTGGTGAATTTGCGCTCGGTGGCGGCAAAGTGGTCGTGCCAGCGGTTGAAGGTCAAGTGGGCCGTGTTGAGATAACCTTGCTCGCCGGTGAATTTATATCCCTGAATCAGCGTAATGACCTGGTGGGCGGCGCCGCGCGGCTGTTTAAAATCGCCGTACGAACCAAAACCGCGGGCAAAGTCGAGAGCTTTGCGGGCCACCTCCAGGGCGCGCTCGTCGCCAGTGAGGTAATAGCGGTAAAACAGACCCTGGGTTTTGGAGTGGTTCTGGGTATTGGAGAGAAAGGTACGCGCCGTGGTGTAGTCGCCGGCGTCGCTGGGGTCGACGCGCACGTGCTCGGTGGGCGGGCAGTAGCGGTTGGCGCCGTCAAAGGGGTGGCCCGGTTTAAAGTGGGTCACGTGCACATCCATCTGATGGTGGGCGCGCGAGTTGGCGTACTCGAAATAGCGCCAGTCGCCGCTGCGCAAAAATTCGAGAAACATCATATAGGGCAGGCCATAGTAATGGCCGTTCCAGGCGATATTGCCGTCGTCGTGCACCCCGTTCTGCCAGGCGTAGTGAAAACCATCGCCTCAGTGCAAAAAGCCATAGGCCTCGCGGGTAACACCGTTCTTAGTGCGGCTTTCCACCAGTTCCAGCATGTGCTCCAGACCGACCTCAATCTGGCGCTCGACCCGCTGTACGGTCTCTAGATGTTCGGGCGGATAGAGGTCGTCGTTGCGCTCGACCACCTTGCCCAGGGCGCCGCTGTGACGGCAGTAGTAAGCAGGATCAGCCAGCGGCAAAAGAGGTTTTTGCACCGCCGCAACCGCGCCGCGCAACTGCTCGGGATCACTCTCTGTACTAAAAGCAAAACGCAGGTAGTGGGTGCGCGCCACGCCGGCATAGAGCGATACCGAGATGCCGAGCCGCTGCGGAATGAGGCCGGCGCGCAAAACCCCACCTGCCACCTCGAGACTGCTGGGAAACATCTGCCAGAAATCGCGCAATCCCACGGCCACGGCGCCGTTTTCCCCCCCTGCACCAATCCACCCGAGGTGGTCGGACTTTTCCGCCTTGCCGTCGCCGCTGGCCGCGTTGGCGCCGCCGCCAAAACGGTAAACATCAGAACTGGGCGCCGCCACCCACGCCTCCCCTTCCCCCAACTCACCGCCCACATCCCCTCCCGGTCGCCCAATAGTAAATACGCCATCGCCGCCGACTTGGGCGGGAAGCTCCACGTGCAGCCCCTCCACCTCCACCCGATGCGCCAAGGTCGCATCGCGATTCTCCAACGTGTAAACGAGCCGCACAACGGCCGAATTATTGTAAAAGTACAGGCGGCAAACGTAGTCGAGAAAACCCGTCCCCTCGGCATCCTGCAAGCGTCCCTCCGCTCGCAAAACTACGCGCATACTCCCCCGGCTCTCCACTGCCAGCACCGCGTCCTCATCGTTAACCGCCATATACTCTTCACCTCCAACCCAAGCCACCAGCCCCCGCCGGTGCGGCGCAATTATTTCCCGCGAGTACGATCCTTCCTCGTCGGCCAGCCAAACCCGGTCAAAAAGGTTAAACCCAGCCCCGCGCACCCGCACCCGAATCTTCCCCGTACTCACCACAACGCCCCCCTCCTCATCCTCCACAGAGAGCCGCGAGTCGACAACCGGCGCCTCCCCCTTCTCCAGCCTCACTCCCACCTCGCCAAACGCCCCAACATTGCCCTGAAAATCCACGTGCACCCAACGCGGCGTCCCATCCCCCCAAAAATCCGCCGCCCGCACCTCAGCCTCCACCGCCCGCCCCTCCACCGACAGTACAAGCTCATCCACTCCCCCAACATACCCTTGCGGCAAAGGCACCCCAAACGTCACCGGCTCCCCCTCCCGCTTAACACCGCTGCGCTCAACTAACTTTAATTCAACCCCCATAACCGGACGCAGAATGACAAATAAACAAACAAAAACCGTCCCCCTAGCTAGTAATCCCATCTCCCATCTAACGCAGTCAATTCACACCCTGCGGAGGTCCGGTAGGGAACGGTCCCAGAGCGGATTCCAAAGGGTCTGTCCGCAGGACAGCGGACAGACCCTTTGGCCTCGGAGCCCGGCAGGAGCCGGGCGAGAATGAGCGAGGAACCGTCCCCTACCGGACCGTCCCCCACTATAAAAACCCAATGTTTTTACATCTGTAATTTAAACTATCCCACTCACTGACCTAATATCAATAAGGATTCTCTTTCGACGTCACCGGACACCAGCGCGCCGCAAACAACACATCCATCAACGCCTCCTGCGCCTGCGGATCGTCCAACCGCCGCAGCGCCAACCCGGCGTAAAAACGGTTGTAGCGATCCTCGTCTTCCAGCACTGGCCGCAACGCCTGCACCACCCCGTCGGCGCTGCACCCAATCTGCGCCAGGGCGTGGGCCGCCATGCGCCGCACCCGCCGATCCTCATCGCCCAAACGCTGCGCCAACGGCGGCACCGCGTCGGTAGCCAACTCGCCCATCCGGCCCAAAGCCTCGGCGGCGCCGCGCCGCGCCCACCAGTGCGCGTCCTCCAGGCACTCGGTCAGCGCCGAGATGGCCGCACTGGCCGACGGTCCCAGATTGGCCAGCACGTCTATTACGGAAACGCGCACCAGCCAGTGCTCGTCTTTTAAGGCCTCGATCAACTGCGGCAAAATAGCAAGCCCCATGGGAATCAGCGCCTGCGCCGCGTGCAGAGCCGTGGGGTTGGTGCCGTGCGCGTTGGCCGGCGTCTTGTCTTCGATACCCTCGACTTTCTCCTCTGCTTCGCGCCGCAGGGCTTCCAGTATGCCGGGCACGGCCTCTGCCCCCGCCTGCCCCAGGACGTAGGCCGCGTGCAAACGCGCGGCCTCGTCGCCGCCGCCCAAATCTTGCAACAACTCGTCCGTCTGCCCATTTGCCGGCGCCCTGCCCGACTCATCTGCCGCTTCGCCGCACATCCAGCGCCACACGTCCAGCCACACCTCCCGATCCTCTGCTTCGGCCGGCGGCTCCCATGCCGCGCTGGAAAAATTCCACGTGGGCCGGCGCGGCTCTTGCAACCGCGCAAACTGGAACTTGAGCATGTAGCGCTTCTTGTCGCTGCTATTGGCCATGGCCCGGTGCCAGGCATCAAAGTTGACCAGGGCCACAGTGCCGGCCGGGCCACACATGCCCAAAGGAGTCTCCGTGCTCTGCTGCGCGTCCGGATTGGAGACCTCGTTGTAATACTGGTGTCCGGGCAAAATGCCGGTCGGGCCCATGTCTTCGGTGACATCCTGCGGGTAGTAGAGCGCCAGCAGCCAGTGGAAGCGCGGCTGGCGGAGGTTGTGGTCGAAGACGTAGCAGTCTTTGTGCCAGCTCTGCCCGCTGCTGCCCGGCGCGTTGAGGTGGCAGTGCCGGTGCGGGTTCATGGTGTAGTCGTCGCCCAGCAAACTGGTCAGGGCGCCGCGCATCTTGGGGTGCTCAAAAACCTGGTGGATTTCGGGCACGCGCGGCAAAATATTGTTGCCCACATTGCCCTCTTTCTCAAAGACCTCCTCCAGCTTCTGGTAAATTGTCTGGTGCAGCGGCGCCGCAAAATCGGCCCGCACCAACACGTACCCCTCCACGATAAAGCGCTGCACCTCTTCGTCGCTCAATAAATAGTCTGCGTCGGCCATAACTTAGTCCTTTCGCCCTTGTCGCCTTCGGCTTTTCTCTTCAATTTTATAACCCCAACTCACCCTCTGTCAAACAGCAAGAGAGGACTGCATGCTCTCGCCCTACCGCAACCAGGCTCCGCCCTATTCACTGCCCTCCAATATCATCTACTTCCACGACTGGCGCCACGTGCAATACGGCCGCGTCGGCTGGCGCGACGACGAGGGCAACCACCAGCCGCTGTTTACCACCGACTACCTGCCGCAAATGCACTACGAGCCCACCCTCTTGCCCACCGGCGTCCGCCTGCAAGCGCAGGCGGCACAAAAGAGCGGTCCGGTGCTCACCCCCGGCCAATTGGACGAGCAATTCATCTCCAGCGCCACCGTGTTGCGCGACCAGAGCCGCTACCGTCTCTACGTCGACTGCACCCCGGCCGAGCACATTGGCACCGAGCAGTTCAAACCGGGCAGCTTCAACTACGTGCGCACCGCCGAATCCGACGACGGCCAGGAGTGGAAGTTCCCCATCTTGCGCCTCATCGAGCGCCACGGCAGCAAAGACAACAATGTGGTCTACGGCGGGCCCGATAAAACACCGGTCAGCGGCTACCACGGCGGCAGCGTCTTTCGCGACCCGGCCGCCCCGCCCGAAGCGCGCTATAAGATGATCTACCAGGGTCACCTCAGCGAAGAGATGAAAGCGCAGTACCAGCGCGAGCGCCCCGAAGACATCGACCCCTTCAATCTGGACCGCCCCGCCTGGGCCGGCCTTTTTGGCGCTATCTCGCCCGACGGCCTGCACTGGTCGGCCCTGCCCGAACCGCTGGTCGCCCAAATCAGCGACACCCAGAACATTTGCGAGTACGACCCCGTGTTAAAAAAATACGTGGCCTACTGCCGCAATTGGTTTTTCCACCGCCGCACCATCGGCCGCATCATCGCCGACGAATTCCGCCGCTTCCCCCTCTCCCAAGACGTGCTCTGGCCCGACCCTTCTATGGACCCCGACGAACTGTGGTACGCCAGCGGCAAAACCAAAATGCCCGGCACCGTCGACTACCACCTCATGTTCCCCATGCGCTGGAGCATACGCGACGATTCCTTCGACTTCCATCTGGCCACCAGCCCCGACAACCTGCTGTGGCACCGCGTGCCCGGCGGGCCGGTCTGCCGCCCGGGGGCGCCGGGCGACTGGGACGGCGGTATAGTGCAGCCGGGTTCGGGCCTGGTCGAACTGCCCGACCAGCGCATGGGCGTCCCCCTGTGCGCCACCCACGTGCCGCACAAACACCCGCGCCGCCCGCCCTTTGGCGCCATCGGCTGGGCCTGGTGGACCACGGGCCGCCTGGTCGCCCTCGAAGCGCCGGTAGAGGGCGCCTTCACCTTGCAGCCCCTCAAAGTCGAGCAGCGCCGCGCCTACGTCAATTGCAAGACCGCCCTGGCCGGCTTCATCCAGGTCCAGGTCTTGGACCCCGACAACAACCCCCTGCCGGGGCGCTCCTTTGCCGACTGCGATTGGATCGACGGCGACCACCTCGAACGCGAACTCACCTGGAACGGCGAGGCCGACCTGGGCCACGACGGCGAAGCACCCCTCACCTTGTCGTTTAAAATGCGCTGCGCCCAGCTCTTCAGCATTGCGTTTAAATAGGCCCCATTTCACAACCGCAATGCAAACTCGCCAGATCGACATCCCCAACGGTGAACTGCTCTACGTCCCCACGCTCTTCCCCCCCCAGCAAGCGGCCCGCTACCTCGACGAGCTGCTCCAGTCCATCGCCTGGGAACAGAAGACGATCAAAATCTACGGGCGCGAAATGCCCTCCCCGCGCCTGACCGCCTGGTACGGCGACCCCGGCGCTTCCTATGCCTATTCGGGCATCGCCCTGGAACCGCTCCCCTGGCTGCCCATTTTATCGGAGATAAAAGAACACATCGAACCTGTCGCCACCTGCACCTTCAACAGCGTGCTGGCCAACCAATACCGCGACGGCGCCGACAGCATGGGCTGTCACAGCGACGACGAACCCACCCTGGGCGACAAACCAATCATCGCCTCGCTAAGCCTGGGCTCGGCGCGCCGCTTCATCCTGCGCCACAAACGCGACAAAACCGCAGAGCCCGTCGAAATCCCCCTGGGCGACGGCGCCCTCCTAATCATGCGCGACGAAACGCAGAAATTCTGGAAACACCACGTCCCCAAAACCCGCCAGCCCGTCGGCCCCCGCATCAATCTAACCTTCCGCAAAATCGTCCATTAAGCACCGTCGGCAAGGCCCCCACCCTCCGGCGCCACCAAGCCTCACCCCAATCACCAGCTACCCTATCTCAATTACAATCCTCCAACCCCTCGTGCATACTCTTAAGAAAAAACTCAATATCCTCTGACGTATTATACCCGTGAATAGCCACGCGCAACCGCCCCGCCTGACTCATAATGTGAATGTTCTGCCGGTGCAAATGCTGATGCAAACGCTCCGCTTGCGGGTGCAAAAACGAAAAAATACCGGCCAGCGCCCCCGGCTCGTCCGGGGTAATAAGTTCAACGGGCATCTCCTTAACCCCGTCCAAACACTGCCGCACCAGCGGGTCGGCGTGGGCGGCGATGTTCTCCACGCCCACGCTGTCGATATAGGCCAGCGCCGCGTTGACCGCGTACACTGCGGCGTAATTGGGCATGCCCACCATAAAACTCTCGGCCCCGGGTTTGCTCTGCGCCGGCCCGTCAAAGCGGTCGCCGCGAAAGGCATCTTGAATGTTGTACCAGCCGCCGGCCGGCGTCGTCCACTCTGCCGTGCGCG
This sequence comes from uncultured bacterium, assembly GCA_964012055.1. Taxonomy (GTDB): domain Bacteria; phylum Latescibacterota; class UBA2968; order UBA8231; family UBA8231; genus CAXGRO01. Next base: position 3,905 of record CAXGRO010000038.1, on the reverse strand, counting down.
CTGCAGGCACCCCCACCAGGCCACCGCCGTGGCTGCCCAAAATCCACTTGTGGGTGGAACTGACAATCAAATCGGCATCTCTTAGGTCGAGGGGAATGCGGCCCAGCGCCTGCGTCACGTCCACCGCCACCAGCGCCGACGAGTGCTGCCGCACGGCTTTGATGACTTCGTCCAACTGAATCTTAAAACCGTTGTAAAAACTCACCAGCGCCACGTTGACCAGGCGGGTGCGCGGGCCCAAAAGGGCAATGAGATCTTCAACGCGCAGGGCGCCCTGGTTCGCCCGCCACACTTTGGCTTCGGCCGGGCAGTCCGCCTGCATCCACGGCGTCGCCGTGGCCGGAAAATCCAGATCGTTGACTACAATCTCGTCGCCTTCTTTGAGGCGCAGAGCCATGGCGGCCAGATTAAACGCTTCGGAAGTGCAGGAGCAAAAACCGATTTCCTCCATGGTCAAATCAAAGAAGCGCGCCGCCCGCTGGCGCACCTGGCGCCACTGCGCCTCGTGTAAAAGGCGTCCATCCATGCCCAAAAGCCGGTCCTGGGCGTACTGCCCCAGGGCGGCCACCACCTGGCCGGGCGAAATGCCCTCGGCGGCGGTGTTGAGGTAAGTTCGATCGCTCAGTGAGGGAAAATCGGCCTCTCGCGAAGTTGGTGTCAGCAAAATTCTATCCTTTCTTTTTTCTCTAATTAGTTTCTACTATTTCTCCGGCCCGCACGGTCAGCGCCGCCTCCCAGCAGCCGCCCGGCCGCCCCGCGCCTTCGACGTCTACCAGCTGCCCGTCCTCGCGCCAGCGCAATACCGTCAAATCGCCGCACGCCCCCGGCGTCATGCAGCCGACCTCGCCCTCCAGACCCAGCACGGCGGCCGGCCGCCCCGTCGCCCGCGCCAGCACCTCGGTCTCATCCATGCCGGCTGCCAGCAGCTTGGCCATGGTGCGCGGTAAATCGTGCTGCGGCACCGAACCGACGTGCCGCGCGTACTGGTCGGTGGAAATCGTATCGGGCAAAAAGCCCTGCGCAATGGCCGCCTCGGCCACTGCAAAACTAAACGACGTCATGCCGTGCCCCGTGTCAAAGAGCACGCCGCGCTGGCGGGCGGCCCACACCTCATCGCGCACCTTGCCGTCGAGCGCGATGCTTTCTTCCTCATTGTGGAAGCAATACGTGACCACGTCGCCGCTGCGCAGGCGCTCCAGCTCCCCGCCCAGCGGGTGGCCCGCCTCGCGCCGCGTGCCCATCAGCAGCGGCAAGCCGGTGCGTTCGGCCGCTTCCAGGCCGCGGCTCAGTATTTCTACCGGGTCGTTGTCGCCGCAACAGACCTGCGCCGTATTGAGCGCAATGCCCCAGATCCCCGAGCGCTCCGCCTCCACGGCCCCCGCGCAAGCCTCCACGTCGACGTCGTCCAAGAACTCAAAACACCCCTGCTCGGGGCGCGACTCGCCCGGCGCCGCCAGGTTGATGGCCAGTAAAACTCGAATGCGCGACCCCTCGATCACGTCTTTGCGGTACTGCGACCACTGCAGCGCCCCGGCGTCGCCTTGCGACATCACCGTGGTCACACCGCGCGGCAAGAAGTGTTCGTCCGGGTCCACGCCGTACTTGGACCCGCCCCGCGCCGGGTGGGCGTGCAAATCTACCAGCCCGGGCAAGAGTAAATCTTCGGGAAACTCCAATACCTTTTGCGCCTCGCCGACAACTTCATCACCCACCGCCGCAATGCGCCCGTCTTTTACGGCCACCGCTCCCGGGCCATCCAGGCCGTTCACCGCGCAAAACACGCGGCCGGCCTTGAGCAGTAAATCGTACTTTGGTTCACTCATAGTGCTCTCCTTAAAATTCACTTTCACACGGCCTAAGAAAGTGCCCCCTTTAGACCACATCGCGCAAGTTTTTTCTCACTCCGCGTTGCCTTTTCTGCGCCCTCATCCTATCATACCTAAACACAACCAGAACATGCGCCGCAAATACGAATCGGACTACCTTCCGAACACACCAAGGAACGCAAGCCCTATGTCCACCGACCTGCCCCCCAACAGCTGCCCGCGCCGCCGCTGGGGCAAAACCGAGCTCTCCATTCCCGTCGTTCCCTTTGGCACCCAGGGCTTTGGCAACCACTTTGGCCCGGTGAGTGACGACGAGGCCAAACAACTCATCCGCCGCGCCGTGGACTTGGGCGTCAACCACTTCGACTGCGCCCGCTGCTACGGCGACTCGCTGAGCAAACTGGGCCTGGCCATCAAAGACGGCGTCGTCCAGCGCGGCGAAGTCATCATCAGCGGCCGCCTGTGCTGCCACAGCGCCGCCCAGTGGGGCGGCTACGGCGACGGCGACCCCGACTACTCGGCCACCCGCGCTCTGGCCGACATCGAAGACCAATTGCAAATTTTGGGCACCGACCACTTTGACGCCATGCTCATTCACGACCCGCGCGCCATCGAACCCACCCTGGCAAACGGCGGCACCCTGGCAGGCCTGGAAGAGGCGCGCCAGAGCGGCCAGGTCCGCTACCTGGGTTACGGCATGAAGCCCCACGACTTCCACCTCAAAGTTATCGAGTCGCAACGCACCGACGTGCTTTTGACCTTTAGCGACTACAACCTGCTGCGCCAGAGCGCCGCCGCCGACATTTTGCCGGCGGCGGCGGCGGCCGATTTGGGCGTGATCAACGGCTGGTCCATAATGCGCGGCTGGCTCACCGGCGTACCGGTGGAATCCTTTGTGCCGCGCCATCAGTGGAGCGAAGACCACGAGCGCGCCGAGCGCATGCGCCTGTGGTGCGAGGAACACGAAGTGGACATGCTGCGCCTCACCCTGCACTTTTGCCTGCGCGAAGAGCGCATCCACGGCAACCCCATCGGCAACCTCAACATCGAGCAATTGGAAAGAAACGTAGCCGCCGTGCAACAGCCGCTCCCCAACGAAATCGTCGACGGCTTTATTCAGGCGGGATTGTAAGCAAAGAAAGAGAAATAAGTTTAACTCGCCGACGCATTTTACTATATTATTTTATTAACCGCACTGCTATTATCCCCACGGAGGAAAGTGCGGTTTTTTTGTTCGGAAAATACGCGGTTTTCAATCCTCCAGGAGAGCACCGTGCCAGAAACGGATGAGTATTCAGGACAAGGATGGGGGGAAGACCAAGACGTTGTAGGCGGCCAGGTACTGGACTTCTTCTGGGACACGGCCGACCGCCAGACCGGGGCTCCGGCCTCGGTCTGTCCACGGCGTACGGAATCGTCCAGCAACACCAAGGTTGGATCGAATGCGCCAGTCAAAAAGGCAAAGGGAGCACATTCAGTGTATTTCTGCCCGCCACCAACGCAGCGGCCTCCACGGCCGCCAAGGCGCAACAGATAGAAACAAATGCCCCTGCCCGAGGCGGAGAGACCATCTTGATCATCGACGACGAAGACGTAGTGCGCCGCTCAACCCGGCAGCTCCTGCAACGCCTGGGGTACGCGGTGCTCGACAACGCCCACGGCCTGCAAACTTTTGAGCGCGAACAGAATATAGATTTAGTTCTCTTGGACTTATCAATGCCGCAAATGTCGGGCGAGGAAGTATTGGCGACCCTGCAGCAGCGAGACCCGGACGTCAAAGTATTGATCATGACCGGGTACGGACCCGACCAGGGCGGTCCTCCGGGAGCCGCCGGCATCATCCGCAAACCGTTTACGCCAGAGGAACTGAACGCCGCAATGCGCCAGATTCTAAATTCCAACCTGTAAACAAGGATTATTTTTTATGTCATTTTGGGGCGCCATAGAAGCCGGCGGTACCAAATTCGTCTGCGCCGTGGGCTCGGGACCCGAAGACCTGGAAGAAGTGCGCTTTCCCACCACTGAACCACAAGAAACGCTGGGGCGGGCGCTGGAGTTTTTGCGCGCCCACCACCAGCG